>JBBSOM010000055.1:0-9656 GCA_038259715.1 Longimicrobiales bacterium | reverse complement strand
GGAGGCACCGAAAAGGTCAGGTCCAGATCGAAAGCCAGATCCGCAGGCGCTTGTGGGACCGGCGTCGGCGAGCCGGCCTGGACATCGGTCAGCGTAAAGTCGAGGTCCAGAAACCCCGGCTCCGCCCGTCCCTCGGGTTCTTCGGTTTGTTCCGGTTTTTCCGCTTCTTCCGGTTCGGGCGGATTCAGGCCGAGATCCTCATGGACGTTGAAGCGCGGTGGCGGGGGGGCGACGAAAGCTCTGTCGCCCGACGTGTCCCGCGACAACGTGTGGAAGATCTCGTGCGTGTGCGCGGGTCCCCAGCGGTCCGCCTGCGCATCATACAACTGCGTATCCGGCCCGATCGCGCCCAACTCGACCCGGAGCGCGAGCGCGTCGACGCTCGGGATGGAGACCTCGTTCCCCTGGGAATCGATGTAGGCAAAACGCATCGGCAACGGATGTCGAGGGGTGCGGCTGGCTGGGGGCCGCCCAAGTCTATACCGAAGCCATCGGGTGGGCCACACCGACGGTGGACCCACCCAGGGGGCTAGGACCCCGGCGAGCCCCGGTCATAGATGCGCTGGAACTCGATGCCGCCCCGAAGCCCGCCCGTGATGGCGACGTCCACGACCAACCGCTTTCCATCCACGGAAGGCATGAACATCTCGCGGACCGAGCCCGATCCTTTGAGCGACCGCTCCACCACCACCCTGCCGTCCTCCCAGGACGCTTCGGTCTCGAGGGTCAGGTCGTCACTGAGCTTGCGCTCGACCTTCTGCCCGAAAGGAAGGATGTAGGGATCCGCGTCTCCCGCGTAAGTCAAAGTCACGACCGAGTCCGCGAGTTGAACATCCAGTCGAGCGGGATTCGTCATGGCTATTTGGCGGAGGGCCTTCATCGCCTCGGGATTCGGACCCCCGCTCCGGCCCTCACCACCACGCGCCATCCCGCCCCTTGGCGTGGCGCCGCCGCGCCCTCCGCCCATGCCACCCCCGGGCATGCCGCCGCCGCCCGGGGGCTTACCCGCACCTCCGCCGCCTCGGCCACGCCGACCTTGGGCTCCCCCGCCCCGGGCATCACCACCCTTTTCGCCACGTCCTCCGCGACGCGCCATCATCTGGGCGGAATCATCGCTTTCCGCCGCGTTCAACGTCCACGTACCGGACAGGCGCGCCACCATGGGAGGTGTGATCTCCCGGATGTGCTGGGTGCCGCCGCAGGCAGAGAAAAGCGAAATGGAGCAAGCGGCGACGAAGCCGCGCAGAATCCGATCGGTCATGACGACTCCTTGAAGTAGCAGGAACCGATCAATGAGACCCCTACGTCGGACGAAGCGTTAAGCAGTCCCGACGCGAGCACCGCGGAATCGCCGCCTCATGCACGCGCGGGAAGTCACTCCGGCTTGTGGAGCGGATAGGCCCTCACGTGTTCGATGTCGAGGGCGTCGCGCCACACGCCGATGACAAGTCCCTGGCCAACCGCGCGAACGGAGAGGTCGGGCGGGGTGTGCACCTCACCGAGCCAGCGACCGTTGGGATCGAACAGCAGCCACACCTCGGCCTCTGTGCCCGGCGGAGGCGTGTACCGCAGTGGCACGTCGAGATCATAGAGGTCGGGACGCCCCGCCAGGAACGCTGGATAGCGACGCACCCACAGGTCGCCGGCGTCATCCATCAGGAAGGACCTGAAGATCGGAACGGCGCCCGAGGCCGCGCTTTCCTCCAGGTGTGGGACTGCGTCGGCAATGGCGGGAAACAGATTCAACAGCCACGCCCGCTTCTTCTTGTAGAGGTCCCGGTCCTCCGGTCCGACGTTTCGTCCCCGGTCCGGCCACCGCACGATCCTCGTCAGAGCACCCGCACGATCGAAGACACGGATCTCGGCTTCGTCCGTAGAACCGTAGTACAGCCGCCCGCCGCCGGTCGCCCAGATTCCATCCACTCCCCAGGCCACCGCGAGTGGCTGGGGCATGCCGTCCACGACCCGGGCCACCACCTCTTGCGTCCCGAGTGTCCCGATCGTGTCCCGCACGCTTCCGTCGAGGCTGCCCCACATCAATAGCGTCGATCGGCGACCCGTCTCTCCTGTGGACGGTAGGGCCGACAGGCCGGCGGAAAGGAGGACGGGCTCGCACGCAGCATCCACGCCGCGCACGCGGAGGACCTGCTCGTCGGCCCGCGCCACCAGAGGATCCGAGCGCACGAAGCGGCCCGCCGGACCTAGCGTTGTCACGCGCGTGAAGTCGTTCACGCGCAGCGTGTCACCCGCGCATCGATACAGGTCTGTCGGTCTGGAGAACTCCTTCGGCCCTTCTCCGCGACCCCCGGCTCGCCACCGGAGCGTCCCGTCGAACTGGAAGAACAGGACCTCGCTCGATCCGCCGTTGAGGACCGCTACCCCATCCTGAAGCGCCTGAATTGCCTGAACCCGGTAGAGCGCCTGTGTTGGGTCGCCGCCGATGTCGAGGACGGGTTGATGTCCAAGCGTCCAGGCGGACGCCTCCGTCCATTCGGGCCGGAGGTTTGCGACGATCTGGATTCCCACGCTGTCCCTCACCCTCACCGGATCCGCGGGCTCCGCCGCGCTGCACGAGACCACCATGGACGCCAGGAACAGAGGCAGGAACAGGCCTCTGTGCACGCGCATCATCCTCACGAAAAGCCATGGAACTCCATGGCTCGAGGCGACCCCGGACCCCACACGAAACCCCCTGTGTCCGGCGGACTGGCACAGGGGGCTTGCGTGGGCAAGGCGTTGAAATCGAACGCCGCCACTCATGGGGCACCGCCCCTCTATGAGATCACGCGCTCCTTGGGGCGGGCGCGGTACTTCTCGTAGAGCGACTTCTGCTTGTTGTCCGTGCTGACCTGCTTCCCGAGGATGAACAGGTTGGTCACGTGCGTCTGGATCTCGAGCGGATCGCCGTCGGTCACGATGAGGTTGGCGAGCTTGCCTTTTTCGATCGTCCCGAGTCGGTCGCCGAAGCCCAGCATCTCGGCACCGTTCTTCGTCACGGCCTCCATGGCCGCCTCCTCCGGCAACCCGTACGGCACGGCCATGGCCGCCTCATACGGCAGCGTGCGCGACGACGAGGAATTGAAGCTGGCAAACGCGATCTTCACCCCGGCTGCGTAGAGCTTCCCGGGGTTCGAATAGGCCTCGTCGTACTCGGGGTCGGACCCGTGAGGAAGATCCTGCGTGGGCCCGAGAATCACCGGGATCTTCTTCTCGGCGAGCATGTCGGCCACCTTCCACGCCTCCACGCCCCCCGTCAGGATGAAGCGGATGTTCTGCTTCTCCGCCCACGCCACGGCGTTCTTGATATCACGCTCGCCGTTCGCCTCGAGGAGCACCGGGATCTCCCGGTTCACGACCTTGGCCATTGCCGCGAGTTGCGTGTTCCGATCGACACTACCCGCTGCCGCAGCCTTGGCGTACTGACGACCGCCGTCCATCCAGCGGTCCAGTTCGGCGACTTTTTCGTTGTACGCCGCCTCCACGTCGCTGAACGAAGGGGGCTCGCCCCCGAAGCCGCCGAAGCGACGCTGGGACGTCATCGATGGGAAATTGATCGCCATCGCGGCACCGGGATCGATGTCCATCTCTTCGATGGTCCACCCGTCGAGACCGATGAGTGACGCCTGCCCGGAGATCACGCCGCCCTCCGGCACCGCCATCGCGTGCGTGATGCCGTTGGCCCGCGTGACCGGAATGTGCTCCGTGGACGGATGCACGGCAGTCGCGGCCTGCAACTGGGGATTGTAGTCCCCCTGCTCGCGAGAGTCGTTGGTGACGTCTACCGCGCCGATCTCGGTCAGGCCCAGCCGGCTGACCGCGTCGAATATGCCCGGGTAGACGTGCTTGCCCGAAGCGTCCACCACCTCGGCGCCGGCCGGGGGCTGTACGTTCGGTCCGACGTCCACGATGTGTCCGTCACGCACCACCACGGTGCCGACGAACGTCGGTCCGGCAAGCGTATGGATGGTGCCGCCTTGGATGGCGTACGTCTGGGCGTCGGCGGGACGCGTAAAGACGGCGACGGCCACCAGCGCGCTCAGCGCCCAGGCGGCCATGCGACCGGCGTTCAGGACCATGGCGCGGCTCATCGGATTCCCTCCTCGCCTGCGCTCGCGGACGGCGCGATGCGGTCGCTCGTGGCCCGCTCACCCATCGCTGCCGGTCCGTGACGCTCCATCAGCGCCGCTTTTTCCTTTTCGATGGCGGCTTGGCGCTCACGGTCCATGTCGCGGTCGAAGTACAGCTTTCCGTCGATATACGTCTGCACGACCTTCGCGAACATGGACATCGGGTTGCCGTCGAAGACCGCGAGGTCCGCGTCCTTGCCCACGTCGATCGAGCCCGTGTGGCCGTCCAGCCCGAGTTGCTTTGCCGGATTCAACGTGACCATACGCAGCGCGGACTCGGCGTCCATGCCACCCCACTTCATGGCCTTGGCGGCTTCCTGGTTGAGGTGACGCATCTCCTCGCCGGAATCGGAGTTGATGGAAACGAGCACACCGCGCTCGGTCATGAGCGCGGCATTGTACGGAATCGCGTCGTACGCCTCGACCTTGTAGGCCCACCAGTCGCTGAACGTCGACGCCCCGGCGCCGTGCGCCGCGATCTCGTCGGCGACCTTGTAACCCTCCAGCACATGCTGGAAGGTGCGGATCGTGAAGTGGAACTCGTCCGCCAGCCGGATGAGTTGAAGGATTTCGTCCGCCCTGTAGGAGTGCGAGTGCACCCACCGGTCGCCACGCAGGACCTCCGCCAGACTCTCCAGCTTGAGATCACGCCGCGGTGCGACGCCCTGCCGGCCACCCGCCTCGAACACGTCCCATGTCTTCTGGTACGCCTGCGCGTCGATGAAGGCCTGCCGCATCACGTCGTTCACACCCATGCGCGTGCCGGGATAACGGTCCGGATTCCGGTCGCGTTTCGTGTTTTCGCCGAGCGCGAACTTGATGCCCGGATGCGCGTCCGCGATAAGCATGTCCTGGGCGTCCGAACCCCAGCGCAGCTTCACGACCGCATTGCCGCCGCCGATCGGGTTCGCCGACCCGTGCAGGATGTTGATCGACGTCACGCCGCCCGCCAATGCCCAGTACACGTTCGGATCGTTCGGGTTGATGACGTCATGGATCGTGACCATTGCGGACACGTTTACCGAGCCCTCGTTGATGGCGTCCGCCGCGATGTGCGAGTGACAGTCGATGATGCCGGGGATCACGAACATCCCCGTGCCGTCGACGACGTGCGCGCCGCTGGGCGCCTGCACGTCCGTGCCCACTTCGGCGATCTTGCCGTCGCGGATGAGCACCGAGGCGTTCTCCATGGTGCCGTGCGACGCCGTCATCACGGTGGCGTTCTTGATGAGCGTAACCGCGTCTTCACGGTACGGGCCCTTGTCCTTGGCCATCGGCACGGGCTCGGTGTACGCGGCCACGGTCGGCGCGGCCTCACCACTTCGGCCGCGCATCGGGGGCGTTGCGGGCACCTCGAACAGGTCACCGTCCACGAAGACGGTCTCGACCGTGGTGCTGTCGGCGAACAGGTCGCCGGAGGTCACGATGAGGTTGGCGATCTTGCCCGCCTCGATGGAACCGAGCCGGTCGTCCACGCCCAGGATACGCGCCGCGTCGAGCGTGAGCGCCCGGATCGCGGCATCCCTGGTGAGGCCGAAGGTGACCGCCTTGCGCGTGTTGCGCATCGCGTCGGACGGGTTCGACATCCCGCCCGAAGTGAAGGCGAAGCGCACGCCCGCCTTCGCGAGTACCCCCGGCGTCGTGGGCGCCCGGTCCCACAGACGGAGCGTCTCGAGGTCGGGCTCCGCGTCGGGATCGCCGTTCGCGGCAACCTTGGGCCAGTCGAGACTCACGATCGCGGGCACGGACGCGGCCGCCAGCAGATCCGCCGCCGCGTATGCGCCCTGCGCACCATACACGACGGGCTTCACCTCCATCACCTTGGACGTCACGATCGCGCGCTCGATCTCCTTGCGGTCCGCCGCCGGGAAGAGAACCGGATAGCCCATGTCCAACTCCTTGGCGATGGGCTCAAGCGCCGGGTCGTACTCCGGACGCCGCTTGCCCGCGGGGCTGGCCCGATAGTCGGCCCAGGCGGCCCGGTAGTGCTGGGCGTCCAGGTAGAGTTGCTTCAGGTACGCGAAGCTGCCGAGGAGCGAGTTCGGGTACCCGGAATAGGAACGGTCGACGAGCTTGAGGTGCATGGCCACGGGCGTGGCCACAACCATCTCGCGGGGGTGTGAGAACGAGCCGAGGTCGAGCACCGCGGCCTGGTCGGTCACGAGGCCCGCGTCACGTGTGCTCACGACCGTCGTGAAGCCCGCGTTGCGCCACTTTTCGAAGCGCGCATCGGCGCCGTCGAGTTCCTCGGCGGCATTCAGCCAACTGTGCGTGCCCGGCCGGTCCTCCGGGCCCCACGAGTAGTTGGCGTCGCTGCCCTGGCCCTGGCCGCCGGAACCGGCGAACGCGGCCCGCTGCGGCGTGCGCGGGTCGGGGTGCCCGAGGTCGGTCATGGCATCGATCAGGCCCGGGTACACGGTCTTGCCCGACCCATCGATGATCCACGCGCCCGCAGGTACTTCGACATCGCTGCCCACGGCCATGATCAGGCCATTCGACACCACGATGGTGCCGTTCGCGATCGTCTGTCCGGACACGGTGACAATGCGCGCGCCCTGGATGGCGTACACGTCGGGCACGTCCGGTCGGATCGGCCGGGGCTGCGCCCAGGCCGATTGCGGCAGAATCACCACGGCGAACGCGGACGCCACCAGAGCGCACACGAAGCTACGGGATCCGGACCGCGGATTTCTGAGCCGTAGGCTCATCGACAGGTCCTCCGCTGAGGGAATACGGTCAATCAGTGCCGGAGCACGGCCGCTTCGACTGGAACGCCGCGGCTGGCTTCCGGTTTCCGGGGGACCAACAGAATAGACCCATCGGCCTGAACGGGCCAGAAGGGAGACGGTCGAGGCGAGCAGGAACCCCGATTCGCTATCCGCCGGCTCTGCGGAGCGTCGCCTTGACCCTCGCGAGGAAGCGGGGCGGATCGATGGGCTTGCGGATGTAGTCGTCCGCGCCCTGCTCCATCAACTCGATTTCGGCGGCCGGGTCTTCGGTACCGGTCAGCACGACCACCGGCAGACCGGCTGTGCTGACCGACCCACGCACCGCGCGCAGGGTCTCCCGACCGCCCAGCGTGGGCATGTCGAGATCGAGGACCATGAGGTTGAAGGCCTCGCCGCGCATCAGGAGCACGAGGCCCTCACTCCCGTCCGTGGCTTCGGTGACCCGGTATCCTTCCCTCTCCAGCAGACTACGAGCGATCGCGCGACTGGCGCCATCGTCATCGACCACGAGGATGTGCGGGGGTCCGTCCTCTTCGGCAAGGTCGGGTTCGCTCGTGACCTGGAGCGTGGGCGTCACGGTCGGAGCGGACGGCACTGCGAACCCGGGGTCGGTGGGCTCGGGCTGTGCGGAAACCGGCACCGCAGCCTCTGCCGCATCGCCGCCCGCATCATCGGCGGTATCGCCAACCACCCGCGCCACTTCCTCGAGGGTGGTCTCTCCGTCCCTCAAGCGCTGGAGGGCGGAGTCCAGTAGCGAGACCATGCCCTCTGCGCGCACCTGATCGCGGGTGTCCCGTGCGGACGCACCCTCCAGGAGCAGGCGTTGCACGGTCGGCGAGGTCACGAACATCTCCACGATGGGCAAGCGTCCACGATAGCCCTGCTGGGAGCATAGCGTACATCCCGTTGCGCGCACGGTCGGCTGGACGCCGTACTTCCTGCTCAGGTAGCGCTCCATCGCCGTCAGCGGCTCGGTGGCCGGCTTGCAACAGTCCGGACAGACCCGCCGGAGCAAGCGCTGGGCAAGCGCTGCACGAAGCGTATCCGCGACCGTGGTCCGGTCGAGCCCCAGATCGGTGAAGCGCCGAATGGCCCCGACCGCGTCGTTGGTGTGCATGGTCGCGAGCACGAGGTGCCCCGTGAGGCTGGCCTGGGCCGCCATCTCGGCGGTCTCGAAGTCACGGATCTCCCCGACGAACACGACGTCCGGGTCCTGACGGAGGATGGCGCGGAGCGCGGACGCGAAGGTGACGCCCTGCTTCGGCTCGACCTGGATCTGGGTGAGACCCGGCAACTCGTATTCCACCGGATCTTCGACGGTCATGATGTTGACGTCTTCTGTCGCGATCTCGCGAAGCGCGGCGTACATCGTCGTCGTCTTGCCCGAGCCGGTCGGGCCGGTGACCACGAAGATACCGGCCCGGTTGTCCAACACGTGTCTGAGCCGCTCGACCTCCTTGGGCGGCATCCCCGTGTCGTCCAGCGTGCCCGACTGCAACGGGCTGAGCACCCGGACCACCACCTTCTCGGCCCGCCGCGTCGGCACGGTGGAAATGCGCATGTCGTACTTCGTGCCATCGACCACCATGCGGGCCCGCCCGTCCTGCGGTCGAAGTCGGTCGGCGATGTCCAGGCGACTCATGACCTTGATGCGCGAGACCACCCTCGTCAGGACCGGAGCAGGCATCTGCATGCCGCTGCGCAGCACGCCGTCGACCCGGTAGCGCACCACCCCTCCGGTTACCGTCGGGTGGATGTGGATGTCGCTCGCCCCACGCTCGATCGCCTCGAGCAGGATCAGGTTCGTCAGGCGCACCACCGGGCCCGTCGCGGACTCCTCGGCGGAGATCTCCTCCGGCTCGTCCGTAAAGCCGACCACCTCGACGAGCTCGTCAACGGATTCGCTCACCCCCTCCAGAAGGGATTCCGCGGCTCTGTCCGGCGAGTAGGCGGCCTCCAACGCCGCGGCGATCTGCGCGGGTGACGCGATCTGCAGGTGGGGGGTTCGGCCCGACGCGAAGCCCACTTCCTGTTCGGCCTGCACGTTCGTGGGGTCGGCGGTGGCCACGACCAGCACGCGGTCCCCGTCCCGCAAGGGGAAGACCTGATACTTCCGGGCGATGCTTGCCGGAAGCAGTTTCGTCGCCGTGCGTTCGGCGAGCGTGAAATCAGCCACCTCCGTGCGAAAACTACGGGCGATCGCCGACGTCAGCGCACCGACATCGACGCCGCAGGCCTTCATGGTCGCATTCCACGCTTCGACCACCGAAGCGTGAGCGAGAATCTCGATCGCGTCGGCGTTCGGGAAGCCTTCACGCTTCGCGACGCGCTGTATCCAATGTGTTGTGCTCATGTGTGACACGACGATACCGCGTAGAGGGGTTTCCGCGCCACACCCAATGCAGACCAAACATGCCTCGTGAGCCCGCGCGCCTCCCTTGTGGTGAGCCCCGCGGCGGACCCACTATGGAGCGACCTTCCCTTCCTCACGAGAGTCGAGGACCGTTCTGGCGACGCTGGCCTACCGGGCGCTCACCCTCGTGCTGGCCGTCCTGGCACTGGTGGGTCAGGTAGCCTACCTGGATGCGCTTTATTGGAAGGCTCTGGGACTCGGGTCCTCGAGTCGCGGTAGCCTTCGCCCCGCGCTCTTCTCGGCCGTGATCGCGGGGGCGGTCGTCACGATCGTCTCGGCCGTGCTCGGTTCGGCGATGGCCCTGAAGGGCGATGAGCGCCGAGGGGCGCGGCCGCTCGGACTCTCCCTCGCGGCTTGGGCGTACCTGCTCGCCTACCCGGGAATGGT
>JBBSOM010000054.1:0-9694 GCA_038259715.1 Longimicrobiales bacterium | reverse complement strand
TCGATCAGGAGGAGGATCGGATTCGAGCCGGCGTGTCTGGAACCGCGGACGTCGTTCGTGCGGCCATGCGGCTGAACGAAGCCCGTACGGCACAGTTGGACGTACTGGCGGCGCTGCAAGCCGCTCGGGTGTCCTTGGCGTCGGCCATGGGAACCGTGACGGAGCTCCCGTGACCCCCGGATGGGGACGGAGCGATCGATCCAGTCGAAATGACCACGAAGCAGAACCGGTGAGGCAGGCGTGAGCGAAGAGTCGATGGATTCGGAGTCGAGCGAGACGGCGGGCAATGGCACGCGCCGTATCGTGATGTTCGTGGGGGTCGGGATCGCGCTGATCGTCGGCTTGATCTGGGGCGTCAAGAGGTTCACCTACGGCCGTGCGCACGTATCGACGGACAACGCCCAGGTGGACGGACACATCGTGCCGATCCTCGCGAAGGTGGGTGGATACGTGAAGTCGGTGGACGTCGAGGACAATCAGGTGGTCACCGGAGGCGAGACGGTCGTCGTCATCGACCAGGCGGAGCTTCTCGTGAAGCTGGCCGAAACCGAAGCCGATCTCGCGGCGGCGCGCGCCACCGCGGGGTCGGACGGGGAAGTGGGTCAGGTCGAGGCCGAGGCCTCCGCGGCCCGCGCTCGGCGGGAAGCCCTGGAGTCGCGCCTGGCCTCGGCCCAGTCGAGCGCGGACAAGGCGGCCAAGGATCTCGCCCGGGTCCAGGAACTGGCCGACAAGCAGATTGCGTCCAGCCAGCAGTTGGACGCTGCGCAGGCGGCAGCCACCGCGGCGCAATCCAACGTCACGGCGTCCGAGCGCGATGTCATGGCCGCGCGTGCCGCGGAGAAGTCCGCGTCCGCGGCCGGGCGTGGGGCCGACGCCCGCCTCGCCAAGGCCCAGGCGGCGATAGACCGCGCAAAGTTGGATCTGTCCTACGCGAAGATCGCCGCCCCCGTCTCGGGAACGGTATCCCGCACCCAGGTCGAAGTCGGTCAGCTCGTGCAGCCGGGCCAGCCGTTGGGCGCGGTCGTATCCGATTCCACCGTGTGGGTGACCGCGAATCTGAAGGAGACCCAGTTGGCTGACGTCCAGGTGGGCCAAACGGTCGACTTCGACGTTGACGCGTATCCGGGATGCTCGGCCCGGGGCACGGTAGAGAGCTTGAGCCCCGCGACGGGATCCAAGTTCGCCTTACTGCCTCCCGACAACGCCACCGGAAACTTCACCAAGGTCGTCCAGCGTGTACCGGTGAGGGTCGCGATCACGGACGGCTGTGGGGACGACCGGCCACTGCGGCCGGGCATGTCCGTAGGCGTACACATCGCCATCCGCTGAGCAAGTCGAGACGACGGAGTCCGGCATGAGGGCTGCCGGGGCCCACGACGGCGAAACCGTCGAGGAGCGCGTCTATCGCCACCGCTACATCATTGCGGCGGCCGTGTCGCTCGCGTCCATGATGCAGGTGATCGACACCTCCATCGTGAACGTCGCGATTCCCTTCATGATGGGAAATCTCGGCGCCACCGTGGAGGAGGTGTCCTGGGTCTCGACCGCCTACATCATCGCGGCGGCCATCGTCATTCCGCTCACCGGGTGGCTCGCCGGCTTCTTCGGCCGCAAACGATACTTCATCGGCTCCATCATCCTCTTCACGGTGGCCTCGTTCCTGTGCGGTACGTCTCGAACGCTCGGGGAACTCGTTCTCTGGCGCGTGGTGCAGGGCGTCGGTGGTGGGGCGCTGATCGCCACGTCACAGGCCATCCTTTGGGAGTCGTTCCCACGGGAGGAGGTCGGAACGGGCATGGCCTTCTTCGGCATGGGGGTCATGGTCGGCCCGACGCTTGGCCCGACGCTCGGCGGGTGGCTGACCGACAACTACTCGTGGCCCTGGATCTTCTTCATCAACGTGCCGGTCGGCATCCTCGCGGTGGCCATGATCGGCGCGTACGTGCACGACAATCCCGATCAGGTGCGGACCAGGAAGGTCGACGGCATCGGAATCGGACTGTTGATTCTGGCCGTGTTTTCGGTCCAACTCATGCTCGAGCGCGGCGAGCGCCTGGATTGGTTCGAGTCGGGCCTGGTGACCGGACTTGCCGTGACTTCGGTGGCGGCCGCGGTTCTCCTCGTCTGGCATGAGTTGCGCACGAAGCATCCGGCGATGGACCTGCGTCTGTTGAAACATGCCCAGTTCTCGGCGGGCTCCGCGATGGGCATCGTGCTGGGGGCAGGTCTCTTCGGGTCGGTGTTCATCCTGCCGATCTTCCTGCAGAGCCTGCTGCACATGACGGCATGGCAGACCGGCCTGATCATCCTGCCCGGCGCGATCGCCACCGCAATCTCGATGGCCGTGGTAGGCCGGTTGAGCGCCACGGTCGACAACCGTCTGCTCATCGTGATCGGTACTGCCTTTTTCGCCCTGGGGATGTGGCAACTCTATTACATCACGGAACAGGCGGGCATGTGGGACCTGTTCTGGCCGTTGATCTGGAGAGGATTCGGCCTGGGCCTGATCTTCGTGCCTCTGACCAACCTGACGCTCCTCCAGATCGCGCCGAAGGACCTGGGCCAGGCCACTGGCCTGAACAACTTTTTCAGGCAGATCGGAGGCTCGCTGAGCATTGCCGCCATGGCATCGCTGCTTACCCGCTTCGTGACGCAGGGGCACGCCGTCCTTTCGTCGGGGGTCGACGCATACTCACCGGTGGTCCTGCAACGCCTCGCGCAGATCCAGGGCGGGATGATGAGTCGCGGCATGGACGCCGCGACGGCGCACCATGCGGCGCTGGGCGTGATCAACGGGCAGATCCTCGTTCAGGCCAACGTGATCGCGTTCGAGAAGATCTATCTCCTGAGCGGCTTGCTCCTCGTCGCGTCTCTCCCGCTCCTGCTGCTCTTCACCCAGGGCAAGCCGACCTCTGGGGATCGGCGCGGACCCGCCGTCCACGCGGAGTAGCTACGCGAGCAACCGTCGCTCGACCAGGCCGCCTCCTTCCAGCACGGGCTGGCGGGACGGAGGCCGTCAGTCCCCCGCGGCCAACTCCCGGTAGAGGCCGACCATCGAGCGCATTCCCTTTTCGAGTTGATCCACCGCGATCCACTCGTTCGGGGCGTGCATGTTGGCGCCCGGAAGCGCGAAGCCCATCACCACCACGCTCGGCGTGAGGAGATCCGAGAAGTCCCGCGCGATGGGAAGCGTGCCGCCGTGCGCCACCTTCACGGGCTCCACGCCATAGACGCCAAGCAGTGCCGCGGCGGCGGCCCGATAGAGGGGGCCGGTCGGAGATGCCCGCCACGGATGGTTGGCCTGAAAGGCCCGCACCGACACCCCGACGCCCACGGGCGCGTGCGCGGCCGCATACGTGTCTACGTGGCTCTCGAGCAATTCGACGATGCGTTCGGGATCCTGGTCGGGGACCAGACGGCAGCTCACCTTCGCGGTGGCCACCGCCGGGAGGACGGTTTTCTTTCCCGGACCCGTATAGCCGGAAAGGATGCCGTTGACGTCGAGGCAGGGCCGGATCCACAGACGCTCGGGCGTCGAATAACCAGGCTCTCCGTCCAGGGGAGCGCCTCCAGCGGAGCGCTGGAAGGCCGCTTCATCGTAGCCGAGCCCGGCCCACTCGGCCCGTAGGGTCTTGGAAACCTCGGCCACCTCATCGTAGAAGCCTTCGACCGCCACGCGACCGTCGGGTCGGTGGAAGGATGCGATGAGCCGCGCCAGCACGTGGGCGGGGTTGGGCACCGCCCCTCCGTACTGCCCCGAGTGGAGGTCGTGTTCGGCCGTGCGGACCTCGATCTCGACGAAGGCCATGCCGCGCGTTCCGAAGATCAAGGACGGTTGGCCGGGTGCGAACATCATCGAGTCCGCGATGACCACATGGTTCGCCTCGAGTTCGGTGCGATGGTCCCCGACCCAGGTCGTGAGGTTCGCGGAGCCGACCTCTTCCTCTCCCTCGAACAGCAGGATGAGGTTCACGGGCAGCCCGCTCGTCCTGATCGCGGCTTCCGCCGCGGCGATCTGGAGGATCACCTGCGCCTTGTCGTCGGCGGCGCCGCGTGCGACAAAATTGTCGCCTACCCGCGTCAGCTCGAACGGCGGGGAGTTCCATTCTCCGAGTGGGTCGGCCGGCTGCACGTCATAGTGCGCGTAGACCAGCAGGGTAGGCGCGTGCCCCTCCACGTGGTGGCGGCCCACGACCAGCGGATGGCCGGCGGTCTCCTCGATGGTGGCCGCGAGGCCGGCTTGCTCCATGCGGTGACGCACCCATCCGGCGGCCTTGCGCACGTCCTCCACGCGGCTGGGATCCGTCGACACGCTGGGGATGGCCACGAGTTCAGCGAAGTCGTTATGGAAGCTCGAGAGGTGGTGTGCGATGTATTCGTCGGGGCTCGTCGACATTCCTGTTTCCTTGAGAACCGGGGAGGACCAGCGGTGCAATGTGGCGTTTTGCCATGTCGGAACAAGAGGCGGATTGTCGTGTCTGACCCGTAGACCCCCCCGAGCGCGCGGCCGATGAAGCCGGCGCTACGAAACCATGACAGGAGGTACTGGAGATTTCCGATCCACGCGTGAACGACCAGATCCGCATCAGCCCCGTCCGTTTGATCGACGACGAAGGAGAACAGCTCGGCGTCGTCTCCCTCTCCCAGGCGAAAGAAGCCGCCGAGGACAAGGAACTCGACCTGGTGGAGGTAGCGCCTCAGGCGCGCCCGCCCGTCGTGAAGATCATGGACTGGGGAAAGGTCCGCTACGAGCAGCAGAAGCAGAGGCGGGCAGCGAAGAAGAAGCAACATCAAACGGAGATCAAAGAGGTCCAGCTCCGTCCCCGCACCGACGATCACGACTTCGAGACCAAGCTGAAGCGGGCTCGGAAGTTCCTGCGGGCGGGCAACATCGTGCGGGTGGTGCTGCGTTACCGGGGACGGGAACTCCGGCGACCCGAGGCGGGCATCGAGAAGCTCGACAAGATGCTCGAGGCGACGGCGGATATCGCGCGCGTAGAGCATGTCTCCAAGAACATCGAAGGCCGCCGGTTGCTCGCCGTGCTGGAGCCCGCACCGAGCTGATCGGGCTGCGACGCCCACCGCTGGTCCGACACCAGGTTCCTTGTCCTCGTGCGTCGTTGTGCGCGTCAGCGGTCGAGTTGCCGGGCCGCGGTCGACTTGCCGAGCCGCGGGCGCCTAGACTGGGGTGGGGCCACCAGAAGCTTGTCGGCCTGTTCGACGTAACGGCACGCGTGGCTCTTTCACGAGAAGCGTTCGTGGACACGCGCAACGCCACTCCTGGCCCACCGCGTCCATCGGCTCCGGTCCGTCAGCGCGTGCAGCATGGACGTACCGAGCGAGTCCGTGTCGAGCGGGTCCGCGAGGAGGCCGTTTTGGCAGGCTTCGAGGATGTCTTGTGGACCACCGTCATTGGTGGCCACGACGGGGAGGCCGCTCGCGGTCGCCTCGATGAGCGTCAGCCCGAACGGCTCGGTGAGCGCGGGGTTCACGAAGATGCCCCGCGAGCGTGCGGCCGTCCGGTCGAGGTTGGGCATGTCTTCCGCGCGGTGGTGCTTCGGGTACGCGACCCCTCCATAGAGATCGTAACGGTCGATCAGCAACAGGAGTTCGGTGAGGACGCGGCGCGACGCCGGATCCATCTCGGCGATGTCGTCCCGGTTTCCCGGGACGATCACCAGATTTCCCATGTCGCGCATTCCGGGCGTCTCCGCGTAGGCGCGAATCAGTGCCTGGAAGTTCTCCTGGTCGTCGGCGCGCGCCAGGGCGAGGATTTCCGGCTTGTCCGCGTCCTTCAGGAAGCTGCTCAGGTCCTCGACGAGCGCGGGTGGAGTCCAGAAGCGGGACGGCGGGGAGAATCGCTCGAGATCCAGGCCCGGACCTACCCGTCGGAACCGGGTGAGAGGATCGCCCGGACGGCTCCCGAGTACTCGGTCCCGGGCTCTGTCGTCGCCGGTGCGATCCGCCTTGCCGTGATCGGGCTGGTAGTGGGGGGTGTGGGCGCCTGGTTCGGCACCCGCCTTCTGGGCTCCATGCTCTCCCAGGTGAAGCCCGCGGACCCGGTGACGTTGGGAGGCGTGGCGGTGGTGATGCTCTTGGTGGCCGGCGTCGCGGCGGCGCTGCCCGCCTGGCGGGCGACGCGGAGGAGCCCGGCGGAGGCGCTCAACGCGGAGTAGGGGGAGGGCAGTTGTGGCCCAGGGGGTCGTTGGAGGTCTTCGCCGTTGTTGGCATCGGGACAGCTTCGGACCACCAAGTGTCTCACCGGCATCGACAGCCTCCGGTTCGGCCTTGTGTCCGGGCCGACTTGAGCGCACAATCGGCACCCCTGCTCGGAGAGTGATTCCGCTGGTCTCCGGTGCCCCCCTGTTCTCAGGAAAGCGAGGCCGCGATATGACCGGCGAGAAGATCTACGAGTATGAACTCGATGTAACGGGTATGACCGACTACGGTATCGGCCTCGAGGAGATCCTATCAGGTGCGACCCCCATCCCAGATCAGGGAGTTCGGATCGATGTTGCGTTCGAGGGCCGGGCGGTCGGTCGCCTGGCGGGGCGGGTGAGCGGAGTCGACTACACTCGCATGCGCGCGGACGGTCGTATCGATCTCGATATTCGAGCAACCGTCGAGATCGACGACGGTGGCCGGATCGCGCTATCGGCAGACGGCACCGCGGTACCTCGCGCCAGTGAGCCCGTCGCTGACCTCTGCGAGAATGTGATGCTTACCACCGCGTCCGAGAACTACGCGTGGGTCAACACACGTCAGATCTGGGGCGTAGGAACCATCGACTTTTCAACCGGGAAGATCCGCATCGCGGGCTACATGCAGTGAACCCGCGGCGCATTCGGGATCGGCAAGTCCCGTTTGTGTCTCACGAACTCGTCCCGTTGTGTCTTGGTCTCGGCCAGGCGCGGGGCCTGGAACACGACCGACACCTCGCGCGCCACCTGATCCTGTTCCCTTTTGCACAAACTCGGGGACACGACCACGACTTGACATGGTCGCCCCGAAGGCGCCAACCGTTATCGGTCCACTTCCATGGAATTGGGGGGTCAACGATGCTGCCGAAGCTCAAGACAACGACCACATTGGTCGCTGTAATCTTTGCGTTCATGGCGTGTACGCAGGCCCCCGGACCAGCCGCGTCCGGATCGGGCGCGAGCACGTCAGACGAGTACGCCGATCTTTCGCGGGTCTCCGCCGCAACCCCATTCCTTGCCGATTGCAACGGCCCGAACTTTCCCATTACGGCCGCATACGTCAATGCGGAAAGTGAACCGTATATTACGGTCAACCCGCGTAACTCGGACAACCTGATCGCGGTGTATCACGAAGACCGGTACCCAAACGATGGCGCGAATGGCGTCCTGGCTTCGACGTCGTTTGATGGTGGACGCACTTGGCAGGTACCGAAGCTGGAAGACCAGCCAACGTTTTCGAGCTGCGCGGGCGGCACCGAGGCCAATGGCGGAAACTTCGAGAAAGCGAGCGACCCCTTTGTTGCGTTTGGACCGGACGGCACGGCGTACTTCGCTACCGTCTCATGGAACGCTTCGGGCCCCGAGGAGGCTCAATTCGTCTCGACATCGGCGGATGGGGGCCTTACATGGGAGCGTCCCGTTGCCGTGATCCGTGCAAACGACCCAGACGAGCGGAACACCTCGCGCCCGGCGGTTACTCCGGATCCGGCGCGCGAGCACACCGCATACCTGGTGTGGGCCCGCCAACGCTCTGCTCCCGCCTCCGAGGCGCGTGGCGCCGTTGGCTTCAGCCGCACCACCGACGGCGGCAAGACCTGGAGCAAGGCCGGTGAGATCTACCAGACACCGATTGGAATGTATACCTCCGCAAACAAGATCGTGGTCCTGCCGAGCGGGGATCTGGTCAATGTGTTCAGCGAGATGCCGATAAGAAGGGAACCCGGTCCCTCGAGCCACCACATCATGGTGATCCGGTCGACCGATAGTGGGTTGACCTGGTCGAAACCCATGACGGTGGCCACCGCTGCTGTCGCCGGCATCGTCGACCCGCGAACCGGAGCCAAGGTCCGTACCGGCGACTCCTTTACCAAGCTCGCAGTCGATCCCCGTCCGGGCACGAACACCCTATACGCTGTCTGGGAAGATGCCCGATTCACCCAAGAGCGAACGAAAATTGCGTTTGCCAGTTCTTCCGACGGCGGACGCACCTGGGGCGACCCTGTCGCAGTGTCGACCGATCCGGACACCCAGGAATTCATCCCCTCCGTCGCTGTGAACGACCGCGGCGATGTGGCAGTGGCCTGGTACGGTTTTGCTGCTGCGCAATCCGCCACGCGAGCACTACCGACTCGGTACTGGATCGCCTTCTCAAGAGATCAAGGCCAGACTTGGTCGGCGCGGCAACCGGTGACATCTCGTCCCTTCGATTTGCGCACCGCTCCATACAACACAGGCTTTTTCTTCGGGGAATACCAGGGTCTGGCGGGTGCCGAACAGTCCTTTTTTGCGGCAATGACACTTACCAACGGGCGCAGCCTTGGCAACCGGACCGACATCTATTCCTGCACCGTAAGTCCGGATGACCATATGGTTCCGCACGACAGCGCGGGCACCGTGTGCGCAGCCCCTGGCGTTCAGCAGAAAGGAAATCAATAGGGCTCTTCACTGTTTCGCGCTGCGGCGATTCAGATTGGCGGAAGGGGCTGTCCCGCTGCCATCAGGGCCAAAGTCGATGAGCCTGTAGTGATCCGTAATCAGCGCCCAAATCGTCCCCTTCTTCGAAAGGCGCCGCAATAGACCACCTTGGAAGGGGATCCCGGCGCGGACACGCACTCGGCCATCGGACCCGATGTCGAAAGTCCCGCGTGCTACCGGGTCAGTCGGCAGTTCAATCGTATCCAGGGGGGTATAGGCACAGTCGAAGCGCCCGAGCGCGACCCGAAACCCGGGCTCCTGGGAAACCACTGGAGCGTAGTAGTCGCCCCGTTCGTCAAATCCACCCTCCCACGCCATGATCACGAAGCCGCCTGGCACTGACGGCCCCCTCAGGTACTGCCCGGCAGAGTCGAAGACGAATAGCCGTGTATTCCGAGGATCCATCACGCAGGCGTCGCCATGCGGGCCGATGTCGACCCGCACCGGTTGCTCAAATTCCCCGGGACCTGACCGGCCCGACCCATCGTCCTGAGGTAGCCGCCGTCAGCGTCGAAGACCCTCAACTCCTTCGCTTGACTGTCGAGGATCCACATCCAGTCTCGGTCGTCCACGGCGAACGACGCGATCCGCCCGAAGCTTTTGGGGCCCTGGCCATCCGGGCTTCTCATGCAGTTGGCCTATTGGCTTGGTCCGCGTTCTAACGGCTCTGGAATTCTGCTGGCGGATCATCATGACGACCCGGAGCGCGAGCCGCCAGGCGAGTGCTGCCGGAGCCTGCGGCCTACCCAGCGAGCAGGGATTCCGTGTTAGCGCGCACTGCGGCGGGGTATGAACTCCACTCCTTCGAGTCCGCTGAGGTCGGCGTCTTGCGTCCAGAGAACGGCCCCGTGCAACCGGGCAACGGCGTAGATGATGCTGTCCGCCATCTGCAGCCCGAACGACGCCGCCAACTCGGCCGCTTCGACCGCAAGGCCAGCATCAAGGTCCACCACGGTGCCCTGCCGCATGCTCGCCGCAATGGTCAGCGCCAATGGCCGCCCGCGCTCACGTAGTACGTA
>JBBSOM010000053.1:0-9699 GCA_038259715.1 Longimicrobiales bacterium | reverse complement strand
TCGTCACCGTGACCCGCTTCCCGTTGCGGATCTCGAGGACTTCCTGCGTCGGAACGAGGACATCCTTGATCTCTTTGTCTTCGAGATCTCCAGGCTCCTCCTCGATCTTCCGCTGGATCAGCTTCTGGACCTTGTTCTCGTGCCCGGAATAGGTCTGCACTGCGTACCAACGCGTCTCGATCATGCGTTTAAGCCCCGAAGATTCCCATGATCTGGGCCAGAATGAATCGGATGACCGAATCCATTCCCCAGATCACCAAGGAGATCGCCACCGTGAACGCGATGACGACGAGTGTCGCGTTCTGGAGCTGATCCCGATCCGGCCACGTGACCTTCTGCAGCTCGGCCCAGGATTCCTCGATGAACGTGCGCGTGCTCTTGACCTTGTCCACGACGGCCATGGTCTACTTGGTTTCCTTGTGAGCCGTGTGCGTGCGGCAACGGGGGCAGTATTTCTTGCGCTCCACCCGCTCCGGGTGAAGGCGCTTGTTCTTCGTATTCGAGTAGTTGCGCTCCTCACAAACCGTGCAGGCGAGGATGACTTTGTCGCGCATTTTCGTTCACTCCTGACCACGCGGGTCGTGTCGAGCCGTGTTACTCGAGAATCTCCGTGACCACACCGGCGCCGACGGTACGTCCGCCTTCGCGGATGGCAAACCGCAGTTCCTGGTCCATCGCGATGGGGGTGATGAGTTCCACCTCCATCTGAACGTTGTCCCCTGGCATGACCATCTCGACACCCTGAGGCAGTTGAGCCGCCCCCGTCACGTCGGTCGTGCGAAAGTAGAACTGGGGCCTGTACCCGTTGAAGAACGGCGTGTGACGGCCGCCTTCCTCCTTCGTGAGCACGTATACTTCGGCCTTGAACCTCGTGTGGGGCGTAATCGTTCCCGGCTTCGCCAGGACCTGGCCCCGTTCGATCTCGTCTTTGCCGACGCCGCGAAGCAAGAGTCCCAGGTTGTCCCCGGCTCGGCCCTCGTCCAGCAATTTCCTGAACATCTCCACCCCGGTGACGATCGTCTTGCGGCTATCACCCATGCCGACGATCTCCACTTCCTCACCCTGCTTCACGACGCCACGTTCGACGCGCCCCGTCGCCACCGTCCCACGACCCGTGATGGAGAACACATCCTCCACCGGCATCAGAAACGGCCGGTCGATCGCCCGTTCCGGATCGGGGATCCACGAGTCGATGGCGTCCATCAACTCCCGGATGCACTCCGTGGCCGGACCTTCGCCGCCCGCCTCGAGCGCCTTCAGCGCCGAGCCCCTGACGACGGGTGTCTCGTCGCCGGGGAAGTCGTATTCGTTCAACAGTTCCCGGACCTCCAACTCCACCAGCTCCAGGAGTTCGGGGTCGTCCACCATGTCCGTCTTGTTCATGAACACGACCACGTACGGCACGTTCACCTGACGGGCGAGCAGGATGTGCTCGCGCGTCTGAGGCATGGGACCATCCGCCGCGCTGACCACGAGGATGGCGCCATCCATCTGCGCCGCACCGGTGATCATGTTCTTCACGTAGTCCGCGTGACCGGGACAGTCCACATGCGCGTAGTGGCGCTTTTCCGTCTCGTACTCGACGTGGGCCGTCGCGATCGTGATTCCTCGCTCCCGCTCTTCAGGGGCCTTGTCGATCTGGTCGAAGGCCACCGCGTCCCCGCCGAACTTGTTGGCCTGGGTGACGGTGATGGCCGCCGTCAAAGTCGTTTTTCCGTGATCCACGTGCCCGATGGTCCCGACGTTCACGTGGAGCTTGTTCCGTTCGAATTTCGCCCTTCCCATCAGACTCTCCTGTCTCAGAGCTCTGGGGGGGGATTGAACCCCCGACCTCCTCCTTACCAAGGAGGCGCTCTACCACTGAGCTACCAGAGCGTCCATCCTCCGGCTCGTGTTTCCAGCCGGCAAGCGGGAGACGGGACTCGAACCCGCGACCCTCAGCTTGGAAGGCTGATGCTCTAGCCAACTGAGCTACTCCCGCAGCTTGCCGCCCAGCGATCCTTCCCGCGCCAGGCCAATGGTGGGGGGAGGATTCGAACCTCCGAAGGCGTGTGCCAACAGATTTACAGTCTGTCCCGTTTGACCGCTTCGGTACCCCACCGGATTCGAGCACCCGAATCTCGGGGCCCCCTGCCCACGTCGAACCTGCACCCGACGTGGAAAAGAGCCGCCTCTGGTGTTCAAAGGCGACACTTCGGAACGAGCTTTAAAAGGTAACTTGGGGTGCTGACACCATCAACCCCCGAAAGACCCTGTGTTCTGAGGGATCCAGAAGGTCGAAAAGCTGGCGAAGGGACTCGAACCCATAACCTGCTGCTTACAAGGCAGCTGCTCTACCAGTTGAGCTACGCCAGCGCGAAAAAAGCCGACCTGCGGGTGAAGACTAAAACCTCCCGGCGACCCTTCCAACCGTGCCCTGGGGACCGATCATCCGGTCACCTTCCATCGGGTGCCGCCCGCTCCATCCTCGAGGACGATGCCCTTGGCCGCCAGTTCGTCCCGGATCGCGTCGGCGGCCGCGAAGTCACGGCTCTTCCGGGCAGCGGCGCGCGCCTCGATCCGCTCCTCGACCCAGGTCGCCAGATCGTCATCCACCGTCCGGGACGCATGCGCAACCTCGAGAAGGCCGAGCACCTCATCCAACGAACGAAGCGCCCCGAGCGCCGACTCGCGATCGCCCGGGAGCACCGCAGCCCGACCCTCCAACGCCCCGTTCACCCGACTCACGAAGGTGAAGAGGACGCCGAGCGCGTCCGCCGAATTGAGGTCGTCGTCGAGCGCGGCCCGGAAGCCCGCAAGAGCCTCATCGGCCAGTTCCGGGAGCCGCGACGGTTCCGCTTCGTCCGTGGTGACCAGACCCTCGAGTCGGGCTTCGAAGTCGAGGAGCCGTTGGACGGCGTTCCTGGATGCGTCGAGGCCGTCCAGGGTGAAATTCAGCTCCCTGCGATACTGCGCACTCAGCAACTGGTGCCGGATCGAGGCGGGGTCGTAGCCCTTGTCCAGCAACTCGCGGATCGTGATGAAGTTGCCCAGCGACTTGGACATCTTCTTCCCTTCCACGAGCAGGTGCTTCACGTGGAGCCAGTAGCGCACAAAAGGCTTGCCCGTCGCCGCCTCGGACTGCGCGATCTCGTTCTCATGATGCGGGAAGACGAGATCCTCTCCTCCGAGATGCATGTCGAGCGTGTCACCCAACTCAGTGATGCTCATGACGGAGCATTCGAGGTGCCAACCTGGCCGCCCACGGCCCCACGGCGCGTCCCACGCCGCGCCCGCTTGTTCGTCCGCTTCGGAAGCCGCCTTCCACAGCGCGAAGTCCCGAGCGTCCTCCTTCTCGTATTCGTCCTGCGCGACGCGTGCCCCCGCACGAAGCGACGACGGGTCGATGCCCTTGAGCCGACCGTACTCCGGAAATTTCGCGATCGAAAAGTAGACGGCCCCGTCTTCGGAGCGGTACGCGTACCCGGACTCGAGCAGGCGGGCCACGAAGTCGATCATCGGTCCCACGTAACGCGTGGCGCGCGGGTATGCGTCGGCGGGCCTCATGCCGAGCGCGCGGGTGTCGGCCAGGAACGCTTCCGCGAAGCGGCTCGTGTATTCGCCGACGCTGACTCCCTCCGCCGCTGCACCCTTGATAGTCTTGTCGTCCACGTCGGTCAGATTCATGACCATGTGGACGTCGAACCCGCTCCACTCCAGGTACCGGCGCAGGAGATCCGTGAATAGGAAATACCGGAAGTTCCCGACATGCGCGAAGTCGTAGATGGTCGGGCCGCACGCATACACGCGCACCCGGCCCGGCTCCATGGGCTCGAACGGCTCCAGGCGGCGAGAGAGGGTGTTGTGGACGCTGAGTGCCATGCGTGTCGCTCGTTCAGGGAGCCCGGGCGGCCGCGACTTCGGCTTGCAGGGCCTGGAGGGCTGCGAGTGGGTCGTCGGCCTGGGTGACGGGGCGGCCGACCACCAGGTAGCTGGCGCCGGCCTCGACCGCGTCGGCGGGAGTGGCTACCCGCATCTGGTCGTCCAGATCCGCCCCCGCCGGTCGGATGCCGGGCGTGACGATCAGAAAATCCGCGCCCACCTGAGGCCGTAGCCAACCCGTCTCGAGCGCCGATGCGACCACACCCGCCAGCCCACACTCCTCGGCGAGCCCCGCCAACCGGCTCACCTCGTCGCGAATCGAACGGATCTCACGGCCCCACACCGCCTCGACGTCGGACGGGCTCAGGGACGTGAGCAGGGTCACCGCGAGGAGGCCCATCGTGCCCTCGGCAGCCTCCACCGCCGCGCGCATCATCGGCAAGCCCCCCGCCGTATGGATCGTGATCAACTCGACATCCAACGCGGCGGCCGCGCGCACGGCGCCCGCCACCGTATTGGGAATGTCGTGCAGCTTGAGGTCGAGGAAGACGCGTTTGCCGTGATCGCGAAGACGGCGCACGACGTCGGGGCCGGCTCGGGTGTACAACTCGAGGCCGACCTTGAAGAAACGTCCCTGGTCCCCGAGCCGCCGCACCAGGTCCAGGGCTTCCTCGGCGGACGGGTGGTCCAGGGCAACGATGATCTCAGCCATCAACGAGCATCTCCACGGTTTCGGTTTGCGGTCGCACCGGGATGCGAAGGTCGTCCCAGCAGGCGACACCGGCCCGGCGGCCGTACTCGACGATCCCTCGCTGGATGCGAAGCGCCGCGCGCGGATCCGCAAAGGAGGCGGTCCCGACCTGCACCAGCGAGGCGCCGGCGCGCGCGTACGCGACCGCGCCCGGGCCGTCGAGCACGCCTCCGACCCCCATGATGGGCAGCTCCGTGACCGCCCGGGCCCTTCGCACGGCGAGCAGTCCAGCAGGCGCCAGCGCCGGTCCGCTCATCCCGCCGGCTCCCGCACCGAGTTCGGGGCGGCCCCCGGGATCGAGGAGAAGGCCAGGGAGGGTGTTCACGAGTGTGAGGCCGTCGGCGCCCGCCGCCGCCGCAACGCGTACGGTGTGCTCCAGCGCAGGGTCGTTGGGAGCGAGCTTGGCCACGATAGGCCGCTCGGTGCGACGCCTGCATCCCTCGACCACCCGGGCCACGGCCTCACGGTCGAGCGCGAAGGGCTCGCCGCCGCGCTTGGCGTCGTTCGGGCACGAGAGATTGATCTCGAAACCGACGAAGCCCTCCTCCCCATCCAGCCCTTCGATGAGCGTGAAGTACTCCTCCTCGAGGTGGCCCGCGATGCTGATGAAGACCCGGGCACGGCGCACGTTGGCCCGGATCCACGGCAACTTGTCCCGGCGCGTACCCTCCAGGCCCGGGTTGGCCAGCCCGACGGAGTTGAGCATCCCGGCCGCGAACTCGGCGACGCGCGGGGCAGGATTCCCGAGGCGGGGCTCGAGCGTCACGGACTTCGTGACCAGGCCACCGAGCGCGTCCACGTCGAGGACGTCGGCGAGTTCCATCCCGAAGCCGCACGTCCCGGCCGCGAGCAGGACGGGCGTCTGGAAAGTGGATCCGAAGACCTCGGTCTCGAGTCTCAACGCGCCTTGATCTCCTGGAGGCGCCGGCCCAGTTCCTCTTCCAGCGGTTCGAGCTCCGGCGCGGGCTCACCGCGTGCGGCCAGAACGTAAGGGCTATCCGCCCTTCCCTCCAGCCGCCCCCGCAGCCAGGCGCGACCGCCTTCGTCCTCCGTGAGGGCCAGCGCGGCCAGGAGGGCCTTCGCGCTCCAGGGCGCGTCGGGGTCCTGATCGGCGTACGCAAGGAAGAGTCCTCGTGCCAGGCCGGGCGCGCCGAGTTGGTCGCGGGCCACCTCGGCGGCACCGAACAGCCCGAGCGGGTTCTCGAGGCCGGCCGCGGCAAGCGCGTTCATCTCCCCGAGCGAGGCCAACAGCTTCGCGGCCTCGGAGTCGGCCGCCGCCGGGAGCAGCACGGTGCCGGCGTCGCGGGCATCGACCAGGTCCTGGGCCCCGGCGAGCCGCCAGCGGGCAAGCTCCGTGCGGGCGCGCACGGCGGCGTCCCCAAAGCCGTCCGCCACGCGCGAGACGACCCGACGTGCGCCGAGGGTGTCGCCGGCCAGACGCAGGAGGTCCGCCTGGACGAGCCGGATCCGGCCACGCGCCACGGGGCCCCATCGGGTGGTGTCGACTGCGCCCAGGAGCGATACGGCGGCGATCGGGCCGACCTGTTCGGCGGCCATGCCGAGCAGCGCCACCACGGTGTCCGGACTCTGACCTGCCGACGACTCCGCGAGCAGACGATCCATGCTGGCTTTGGCGCGCTCGGGCCGGTTGGTGCGCACGCCCCACGCCACCCCGTCGAGCGCCGCGGCCACCCGCACGCCTGCCGGTCCAGCGGCCGCCTGGTCCAGGTCCCACCACCCGGCGTCGGGCTCGTCGTGCGCCAGCAGCGCGCGGGCGCGCCAGAGGTGCCCCTCCGCCCGGATCGGCCCCGGCCGCAGACCGCGCAGCGCCTCGTTGAGGAGCGGGATGGCGGCTTCCAATTCACCGGCCTCGACGTACGCGGCGCCGAGGTAGACGCGCGCGCTCAGCCGGACCTGGTCGTCGTCCGTGATCTGCTCGGCCCGTTCGAGGGTGGCCCGCGCCGCGCGCAGGTCGCCGATGCGCAGGTAGGCGCGCCCGAGCAGGAGGAGCGCGTCGTCGGCCCACTCACCCGTGGGCTCCATGCGGTACCCCTTGGCAGCCTTCTCCACCACCTCGAGGTAGCGCGCGCGAGCCAACGAGTCCCGACCGGCCGCGCGCTCGGCCTCCCCCTGGGCGAAGACGTGCTCGGCGTTGTAGAGGGCGTTGTAGTAGACGCAGCCGGCCCAGAGCAGCACGACGCCGGCCAGAGCCGCGCCGCGCGCGCTCATCTGCGTGACCCCGTGAGGCCGCCCGTTCCGGGCGGATATCGGTCGAAGAAGCGGACGACGGCGTGGCCGATCGCATCACCCAGGCGCGTTTGAAAGGCCGACCGGCCGAGCAGCCGGGCCTCCTCCGGGTGAGACAGGTACCCGACCTCGACGAGCACCCCGGGCATGAGCGCATTCGTGATGACCGCGAGCGGCGCCTGCTTCACACCCCGGTTCGGACCAGGGTGCACCACGTCGACCTGGTCCTGGATCAACTCGGCCAGCAGCGCCGACCAGTGCTGAGTGTCGAGGTTCTTCATGTCACGCAGGATGAAGTCCAGGTCGCCGCCCGGCTTCACACCCTCCTCCTCGTGGCCCAGCGGTGCATTCTCGATCGCCGCCACCCGCCGCTCGTGTTCGGTCCGGGCGTCCGACAGAAAGTACGTCTCGAAGCCGCGCGCCGGCGAGTTGAACGAGTTGGCGTGCACGGAGATGAACACCCCGGGCCGGTCGCCCTTGAGCTTCGTCGCGATCGTGCCGCGGTCCCAGAGCGGGATGAACGTGTCCGAGTCGCGAAGAAGATGCACCTCGAGCCCAGGGATCGTGTCCAGATCGTGCGCGAGCGCGATGGCCACGCCCAGCGCCACCGTTTTCTCCTCGAGCCCCGAACGACTGATCGAACCCGGATCCTTGCCTCCGTGCCCGGCGTCGATGATCACGACGCGCGTTCCCACTGAATCGACCGACGCCGCCGGGGGCGCGTCGCGGGCCGGTCCAGACCGCCCGGCGTAGCCGAGCAACCCGTGTTCGCCGTCGTACGTGTAGAGGTCGGGGAGTCGGCGGGGCATGAAGTCCGTAGCGAGTTGGGCGGGGACCGCGAGGACGCCCGCCTCGACGTAGGGTGGATGCGCCATCTGGAGGGTCTTGTCGTTCCAGAGGAAGAACGGCGTGCCCGCCCTCAACTCGATCCGGGAGCCCTGCGGTCCTTCCAGCGTCGCACCGTTCGGACCGGACGCGACCACCCAGCCGATCCGGCCCAGCAACGTGACCGGAAACGCCGCGTAGCCCCGCGCGGTGGAGAGCGGCGCCGCCCACTCGGCATCCTGCGCGCGGACTTCCAGGGCCTGGCGTGCCTGAGCAGGGAGCGGTGTTGCGCCGAGAACGAGAAACAACAGGATGGAGAACGCCCGCACCAGCCTCACCGATCGCCCTTCCCGTGCGTGCTGATGGCCCGCCGGGCCTCGCGGTCCTGCTGCCTTTCCTTGAGCGCGTCGCGCTTGTCGTGGAGCTTCTTACCCCGGGCGAGCGCGATGAGGACCTTCGCGTTGCCGCGTCGGAAGTAGACTTCCAGCGGCACCAGGGTCAAACCCTTCTCCTCGACCTTTCCCCTCAGCTTCCGGATCTCGTTCCGGTTGAGGAGGAGTTTGCGCGCCCGGAGCGGATCCACGTTGTAGCGGTTGGCCTGTTCATACGGGCTGATGTGGAAACTGCGCAGCCACACCTCACCGGCGTCCACGTGGGCGAAGGCGTCCTGAAACGCGACCTTGCCTTCCCGGAGCGATTTCACTTCGGGACCCTTGAGCACGATCCCGGCTTCGTACGTCTCCAGGATCTCGAACTCGTGACGCGCCTTCCGGTTGCGCGCCACCACCTTGCGGCCGTCCTCCTCGCTCACGGGGGCCTCCTCAGTAGATCAGGACCGGCGTGCCGACGTCGACCATGTGCATGAGCGTACGCGCCGCCTCGTTCGTGAGACGAATGCATCCGTGCGAAACGCGGCGAGCCTCGGGATCCGTCCGGAGGATGAGACCCGGTGAGTTGGTCCCGTGGATCGCAAGGCCGTCGCCAAGGTAGAGCGCCGTCGTACCCATGACGCCCTTCATCAGACGCTCGGGCGCGTTGTCCGCGGGGATCGCCCGACCTTTCTCCACATAGTGCCAATCGGGAGCTTCCCAGAGGGGGTCCTTCTCCATGCGTTGGATGCGGAACATCCCCCGGGGGGTCGAAAACGTCCACTTGTGCTGGCCACGGTCCAGCTTGAAACCGGTTCCGGTCCCGGCCGGCGCGGACCAGACCGCGTTCGGGCCATCGAAGACGTAGACCCGGTTTTCGGCGAGATGGACCACCACGTACCGACCCTGTTCGTGCACCAGCGAACCGTCGGCCACCACCTCCCGCTCACGGATCTCGGAGCGGAACCGCACTTCCCCCCCGTCGGGAGCGAAGACGGACTGAGCCCAAAGGGACGCGGGCACGGAATGCGCCAGGAGCGCCATGAGGACGAGGCTCACGCGCTTCATGATTTCGGGGCCTTTCAGTCCTCATCCTCCAGGTCGGCCAACGCCGCCGCCGCTTCGGCGGCCACCGGGTGGCGCGCCGCTTCCCGCGCCGCATCGATGCCTGCCCGATACGCGGCCTTCGATCGGTCGAGCTTGTCTTCGAGTTCTTCACGCGCCTCCAGCGCAGCCCGGCGTCCCGCCTCGACCGCATCCTTCACGCTTTCGACTCGCGCCTGCACACCCTCGCGCGCGCCATCAAGCCGCTCCTCGAGCTGCCTTTGCGCGGACCGCACGTGTTCCTCCGCCGAAGACTTCAATTTGAGGGCCCGTTCCTTGAGGTCGGCTTGCGTCTCTTCGCCGCTCCGGGGCGCGAAAAGGAGCGCTACACCCGCACCCACCAGCGCACCGAGCACGAAAGAACCGACGCCACTGCCGCCCCGGTCGATCAGGATGTAAGGACCTTCTTCCCTGTCACTCATAGTCGTCCTCCAGTTTCACCAAAGTAATGACGGTCGAGCGTTCTACACCACCCAACGAGGATCCCCCGGATCGATCTCAGGAGCCTCGAAGCCGTCCCGGCCCAGCAGTCCGTACGTCAAC
>JBBSOM010000052.1:0-9757 GCA_038259715.1 Longimicrobiales bacterium | reverse complement strand
GTGGCCCGACTCGAAGAGTTGATCCCCGCGGCCGAGGATGTCGCGGTCCTCCTCTACGATATGAACGCAAGGGCTCGCCAGGTGGGCGTCGAGGTGAGTCGGCTGATGCCGGCGCCGCCGGAGCCTGGAGCGTTCTATGAGAAGCGCTCCTACGATGTGACTGTCGCGGGTGAGTACGACGATGTCGGCCGGTTCCTTGCCGATGTGGCGAGCCTCTCGAGGATCGTCACGCCGGTCGAACTCGACCTTCAGCAGCACCCGCAACCGCAACTTTACCCTGAGATGGACGCCCCGGTGCTGGCGACCTTCCGCATTGAAACGTACGTCGTTCCGGACCGTGCAACGCCGCCGCCGGCCGCGAGTGGAGTAGGGAGTGGAGCAGGAGAATGACGATTCACGATCGTATGCGATTCGGGCTCATCCTGCTCGGGGGAGCACTCCTGTTTCCGTTGGCTGTCGCAGGGCAACAGGAGGAGGCGCCGCCTAAGCCGCCCGCGCAGCAGAGCACGGAACTGGTGTTTGAGCGGGAGGTCTTCACGTATCCGCAGGTCCGACGCCGCAACCCCTTCAAGGCTCTGGTCTCGGGTGCCGAAGGTGCACCGCGCTTCGATCAGCTTCGGCTCATGGGCATCATCCACTCGGACGACCCCGGCTTGAGCGTGGCGGTGATCGGCACGAGCGCCGTGACCACCTCGGACGACGGCTCGTCGGTCACGGTCAGCAAGGGCCAATCGTGGTATCTGAAGGCGGGGCAGGCCATCGGTAATGTCCGCGTCATCGCGATCCGAACCGACCAGGTGGTCGTGGAGGTCGAGGAATACGGACTCACGGAGCAGAAGATCATGCAGTTGGAGACCCGGCGCCTGGGAGGCACTCCATGACCTCGTTGTTCGCCCTTTGGACGAGCGCTGTCCTGGCCCTGGGAGGGCCGGTCACCGAGGTGGCCGTCACCTCCGCACCGCAGCAGACCAGCGTCCTCATCTCCGTGGATGGCAGCGTCGAGTTCCGGGACTTCACCATGGAGGGGCCGAACCGGCTGGTGGTGGACCTGATGGGCGCCAGGCACGCGCTCCCACGGGACGACTTCAGCGATGTGAACCGGGGTGGCATCCGCACCATCCGTATCAGTCAGTATTCGGAGGACGTCGTGCGTGTGGTGCTCGAACTGGATCACAAGCCGGGCTACGTGATCGCACCGGATCCACGCGGCATTCGCATCACCATGGACAACGCCGACGGGGCCTTCGCGCCCTGGAGTTCCGGCACGGTGGTCGCAGACGACACGCCGGCGCCGGCCGCCGCCCGCTCAGAGAGGCCGTCCGCGTCCACACCCCAGCAAAGTCAGAAGCGGCCCATTTCGATCACGTTCACGGCGGCCCCGATCCAGGACGTGCTGCTCGCGTTCGCGAACTTTTCGGGCAAGTCGATCGTGCCCGGTTCCAACATCACGGGACTGGTCACGGCGAGCATCAACGACCAGCCGTGGGACGTGGCGCTGAAGGCCATCCTGGCCGGACAGGGGCTGGTGGCCGAGGAGGACCCCCAGTACGGCATCATCCGGGTCGACAACATCAAGGACCTGAACGACCGCGAGGCCGTGGAGCCGATCGTCACGAAGCCCTACCGCATCAACTACGGCACCGCCACCGAGCTCCAGACGGCCATCACGCCGTTGCTGTCGGCGCGCGGGACCATCACCGCGGGCCAGGCAACGAACACGCTGATCGTAAACGACATCGACCGCGTTCAACGCGCGGTCGAGGAACTGCTTGGTCAACTCGATGTCCGGACACCTCAGGTCTCGATCCAGGCGAAGATCATCTTCGTCAACCGGACAGACCTCGATGAGATGGGTGTCACCTACGAGCTGAAGGACTCCCAGGGCAACCAGCTCAACAAGCTGTCGAGTGGTCGCGCCGACACGAACCTCGACGGGAAGCCCGACGTCGTGCCGCAAGGGCAGGCGGTGGTCTTGCTCGGCGGGAATTCGATCGCCGCGCTCGGCAACGCCACCGAGCGCGTCACGTCGCCCAGTCTGACGCTGCTGAGTTCGCTCGTCATCGGGCGCCACCAGCTCATAACTTTCCTCGACGCGCTTTCGTCGGTGAACCTGAGCGATGTGCAAGCCACACCGCAGGTGACGACGCTCGACAATCAGATGGCCCGGCTGAAAGTCGGGGCCGACATCCCCGTACGGACCATCGACGCGGGCGCCGGCGGCAGCGGTCAGGGTACCTTCCCGACGGCTCAGGTGTCCACCCAGGAGACCGGCATCATCCTGCAGACCACGCCGCACGTCACCTCGACCGGCGACATCCTGCTGGAGTTGAGCGCGGAACGGTCTTCGGCCGAGTTGGCGCAGTCGGATGTGGGCTTCATCAAGCAGACGCAGGAAGCCAACACGCGAGTCCTCGTGGAGGACGGTGAGACGGTGGTCATCGCGGGCCTCACGCAGAGCGAGCGCACCGAGGTGCGGTCCGGCATCCCGCTGCTCATGAATCTGCCGATTCTGGGTCGACTCTTCAGGGTCAACCGTCAGCAGACGATTCAGCGTGATCTGATCATCCTCGTGACCCCGCACATCGTGCGTGGGCACAACTGATCGGTTTGATCGGGAGCGAACGGAACATGCCGCGGAATCGATTCCTGGGAGCCCGTCTGGCCGTAACCGCTGCCGCGATGGTCGGCATACTGGTCGTGGCGGCGTGCGAGGGCGAGAACCTCTTCAGTGTTCCGGGGGGCGCGGGAACTTCGGACGCGCGTGCGCCGGAGGTGACGATCACCGCGCCGCGCGGCGATTCACTCTCAGCCAAGCCCCTCGGCGACTCCGTGTTCGTTTCCGCGCGCGTGAAGGACAACGTCGGTGTCTCTTCGGTGCGCCTGTATGGTATCGCCGAGCGCGGGAATGAGTCGCTCGGCACGGACACCGTTGTCGATCGTTTCGCCGAGAAGGAGATCATCCTCGGTCCGGGCGTGCGCGACACCACGCTGACACGTTACCTGCTTCCCGTTCCGGACTCGATCAAGGAGACGGCGCTCATCGTCGTCGAGGCCACCGACAGCGTCGGGAACGTGAGCGCCGACACGGTCAACCTGATCCTGGGTGGCCCGGACGTGACGCTGCTGGACGTGGTGGAAGGCCAGTCCGTGCAGGCGGGTCTCAACCTCGCCACCCGTGTGGTTGCCCGGGACCCGCTCGGGATCATCGCAATCCAGGTGGATCTGCATGGCGCGTACGAGGCCACGGTGAAGAAGTCCATCAGCCCGGCCGCGGATTCCGTGCTGCTCGACAGCGTCATCCCGATCCCGGATGACATCCGGGGCCTGGTCACGATGACCGCGACCGCACGCAACGGCCTCGACGTCGCGGGGCACGATGGTCCGGTCACGCTGAACGTGATCCCGGCCGGGAACGGCGATACCATCCCGCCGCGGCTCAAGCAGTTGGTCACCGCACCGGAGCGCATGGAGTTGCAAGACGCGCTCACGATCACGGTGACCGGGAACGATGACCCTCAGGGCAGCGGCGTCGCGACGGTCGGGTACACGGTGCGGGGAATCTCGCCGGCGCGGCAGGACACGCTGTTCGCTACCAGCACCTCGACGTTCGACCCGCCGCGCACGGGCACGACGACGACGGTCTTCCGGGTGCCCACGTTCAACGTGGACTCGTTGAATCTTCCGGACACGCTGGTCTACGAGGTCACGACCTGGATGCGGGACGCGGCCGGCAACTGCGCCGCGGCAACCGGGGGCGACAGCCTCGGCTCGGCACTCTGCTCGGTGCTCCCGGGCGGTCAGATCGTGGCCGCAGCGCGGGCCGGCGAACGTGTCACACGCCCCATTGTGGCCGGCAAGACGGTACTTCTGCCGTCGGGTGGCCAGATCCTCGACGCCGCGGTGGACACCGCGCGCGGGCGGCTGTACCTGTCCAACGTCACGCGGAACCGGCTCGAGGTATTCGACCTCCACACGGAGCGGTTCCGGAACGATATCGGGGTGGGTTCGGAGCCCTGGGGTCTGGCGTTCACACGCGACAACGACTCCCTCTGGGTCGCGAATTCGGGGGGTACCAACTTCTCGGTCGTCGATCTGGACCGGGAACACGAGGTCGACAACACGCGGCTGCTGACGCCGGACGTGACCCTCTTCGACGTCGAACTGAGGACCGGGGACGGCATCAGCTATCTGATCACGATGTATCCGCAGCCGACCGGTGCCTCGTTCTCCGACCGGCCCCAGTTCGTTGCGGTCGACTCGTTCGGGAGCGTGATCTATTCGACGAAGGCAACCCTGATCGCGCCGCTGGGTACGGTGCGCAAGGCGTACTTCCCACCCGGCGACTCGACGCGACCTGAGGTCAAGCTCTTTGTCGAGCACGCCAACTTCCCGCTCTCGCAGAACAAGTGGGCGCTGGCGCATATCGACTCGATTTCGAGCAGTGTCGACACGATCACGGCGGCGACCGACTCGCTACCGGCTGAGATCGCAGCTGGCCTGGCCCTCTACGACCACGTGCCGGGCTATCCGAACCAGGTCATCAAGGGGTTGGCGCGGTCGAACGAGTTGGACGCGGTCACGAAGGCGGCGGCCGACCTCGTGGCCCAGGGCTCGGACGTCTTCATCGCGGCCGGGACCAGTTGGGATGTCGCGAGCCTGGCCTTCAAGGACACGACGTACGTGGCCAGTTCCGGAGACGGAAGCGTGGTTGCAGTCGGTGAAGGGGGTGCCGCTCCGGTCGGGCGGGTCCTTTCCTATCGAGCCAGCCCGTTGGAGCGGACTTCGCTGACGCGGTGGCAGCCGGTAGCGGGACTGCTCGAAGACGCAAGTGAGGAGGTCCGGGGCCTCGGCCTCAACTACGACGGTACGTTGGGCGTGATCCGCGGAAGGGCCGCGGCGTACTTCATCAGTCCGGGCGACCTCCGACTGCAGGGTCTGACCGCGATCCCCGGGGCCCTGCAGGGCGCGGGCGCGGCACTCGATCCCTTGCACGCGAACGCGCGGACGCTGGAAAATCTGGGTGGTCAGTACCGGCCCGACACGCACCTGGCCTTCGTGTCCTCGGGAGACCACACCGTGGACATCATCGACACGCACCACTTCACCCGCATCGGGCGGGTTTATATCCGCGACGTCATCACCGGACCGCTGAGGGCGGTGCTTCCGTTCCCGGACGACAACGCCGGGTTCCGCTGTGCGACGATCGGCGTCAGGGACAAGGCGGGGCGCTTCATCGGCAACGGCGTCAAGATCTACCAGAACGCGGAGTTCACGACGCCACTTGCGCCCGACGGTGAGACGGAGGACCGGTGCGTGGTGATGAAGCTGTTTGCGACCACCGATGCCGGTGGCGTGGTCGTGGTCGACGTGCGCAAGGCCGATGTGCTTCGGGAGCATCCGAACCGGTAGCCGCCGGCAAGGCCCTGTGGGTCATGCGCCCACCGGGCGTTCGCCCGAACACAATCGTCGTCGCGCGCGTCGCCGCGCACGCCCCTCTCGCCCCGCCGGTGGACAGAGCTTCCCCAGGGGCTTTCCTTTCTAACCTGCGTGCGCCGGGGAGGCGGTTCAGGCCCCGTCGCTCGTCGCTTCTCTGTGTGTCCCCCGTAGGGACAGTGAGGAAAAGTATGGACAGGATCGCCTTCCGGACGGCAGGGGAATCCCACGGGCGCGGCCTCGTCGCGCTACTCGAGGGCATCCCGGCCGGCCTTTCGCTGGCGATGGAGCGGGACGTCGACCCCGACCTGCGCAGGCGGCAGGGAGGCTACGGCCGTGGGCGCCGCATGAAGATCGAGTCCGACCGCGCGGAGGTGATCAGCGGAATCAGGCTGGGTGAGACGCTCGGGTCTCCGATCGCGATGGTCGTCTGGAATCGGGACTGGGAGAACTGGCTCACCGCCATGAGCCCGCTCGCGCCCGCCGCCGACGAGAATCCGAAGGCGCTGCGTCCGCACTATCTGCCTCGGCCGGGCCACGCCGACCTCGTCGGGGCGCTGAAGTACGACCGGAGGGACGTGCGCGACATCCTGGAACGGGCCAGCGCCCGGGAGACGGCGGCGCGCGTCGCATGCGGCGCCGTGGCCAAGCGGCTCCTGGGGGAGTTCGGGATCCGGGTGGGCAGCCACGTGGTGTCGATCGGGGCGGAAGAGGCGTCGTTGCCGGACGTTCTGCCGGACGACCTGAACGCTGCCGTCGATGAAGACCCGGTGCGGTGTCTCGACGGCGCGGCCTCCGCCCGGATGACGGCCGCCATCGACGACGCGAAGGAGCGCGGGGACACCCTCGGTGGGGTCTTCGAAGTGGTGGTGTCCGGCGTCCCGGCGGGGCTGGGCAGCCACGTGTCCTGGGACGCGAAGCTCGACGGACGCCTGGCCGGCGCCATGATGTCGATCCAGGCCGTGAAGGGCGTCGAAGTCGGTCTCGGCTTCGCGGGAGCGCGCCGCCCGGGTTCCGAGGTGCACGACCCGATCATCCGGGCTCCCCACCGCCCGCGCTCGGGCGGCCTGGTGCGCTCGTCGAACCGGGCCGGCGGCCTGGAGGGCGGCGTCACGACGGGCGAGCCCCTCGTGGTGCGCGGCGCCATGAAGCCGATCTCGACGCTCCGGAAGCCGCTCCCGAGCGTGGATCTGCGCGACGGCAACCCGGGCGACGCCGCCGTCGAACGCAGCGACGTATGCGCGGTTCCCGCAGCCGCGGTGGTGGGTGAGGCGATGGTCGCCCTCGTGCTCGCGGATGCCTTCCTCACAAAGTTCGGAGGGGACTCGGTCGGGGAGGTGCGGCGGAACTTCGACGGATACGTCGCGTACCTGAGCGACCGGGGGTTCGGGGAGCGGTGACGGTGCGCCGTGTCCTCCTGGTGGGCTTCATGGGGTCCGGAAAGTCCACTGTGGGGCCGCTTCTCGCCGGCGCGATGTCCTGGCGCTTCGAGGATTTCGACTCGCATGTGGAACGGAGCGAGGGGCGTTCGATACCGGACATCTTCAGAGAAGACGGTGAGCCGTACTTCCGGAAGGTGGAGGGGGAGGCCGCCACGTCCCTTCTTGCGTTGGACGAGGTCGTTCTGGCGAGTGGAGGAGGGTGGGCAGCGGTTCCGGGCCGGCTCCGAGCGGTACCGGACGGCACCGTCAGTATATGGCTCCGCGTCACTCCGGAAGTGGCTCTCGCCCGTGCGGGAGGGGGAACCGATCGGCCGGTTCTGGACCATCCCGATCGCCTGGGACGGGCTCGGGAGCTCCTTTCTACGAGGACTGTCTCGTACGCCGAGGCCGACCTCGAGGTGGACACGGACGGGCGGACACCGGAAGATGTCTGCGAGAGTATCCTGGCGCTCATCAGGGCGTCCAGCGAACGCATCCGCGGTTGAAACGCGACAAACGAGGGACGCAATAGACGAATGGCGGCCAAGAGCGGCGGAAAACACCTGGTCATCGTGGAGTCTCCGGCCAAAGCCCGGACCATCGGCAAGTACCTGGGCAGTGGATACCAGGTGGCGGCCTCGGTCGGACACGTTCGGGACCTCCCGACCAAGGAGCTGGGTGTCGACGTCGACAACGGCTTCGAACCCCGGTACGTCACGATTCGGGGCAAGGGCAAGGTCCTCACGGAACTCAAAGAGAAGGCCCGGAATGCCGAGACCGTGATCCTCGCGACCGACCCGGACCGCGAGGGCGAGGCCATCGCGTACCATGTCGCCGAGCAGCTCGGATACAAGAGCGAGGGCGACACCCGTTTCCGGCGTGTGGAGTTCCGTGAGATCACGAAGAGCGCGGTGAAGGAGGCGCTCGACCACCCGGGCCCACTCGACATGAAGAAGGTCGAGGCGCAACAGGCGCGGCGCATTCTCGATCGTCTGGTCGGCTATCAGGTCAGCCCGATGCTCTGGAAGCCCATCCGACCCGGGCTCTCGGCCGGGCGCGTACAGACGGTGGCGCTCCGCTTGATCTGCGAGCGCGAGACCGAGATCCGCGCGTTTGTCGAGGAGGAGTACTGGTCGATCACCGCGCACCTGGAGAAGGACGACCAGGCTTTCGACGCGAAGCTCCACCACATCGACGACAAGTCGTTCACGCTGGCCAACGAAGCTGCCGCGAAAGGCGTCCTCGACGCGGTAACGGGCGTGCCCTTCGTCGTCAGCGACGTGAAGCGGCGTGAGCGGCGCAAGAACCCTTCGCCGCCGTTCACGACCTCGACGCTCCAGCAGGAGGCGGCCAAGCGGCTCGGCTTCTCCGCCCGGCGCACCATGAACGTGGCGCAGCGGCTCTACGAAGGTCAGGAGGTGGGGAGCAGGGGCACGGTCGGCCTGATCACCTACATGCGGACGGACTCGACCCGCGTGTCGCCCGTGGGGGTCGGCCAGGCCCGCGAGTGGATCGCCGGGGAGTTCGGCGACGACTTCGTCGCGTCCTCGCCGCGCCTCTGGGGCGGCAAGCAGCAGAAGGGTGCGCAGGAGGCGCACGAGGCGATCCGACCGACCGACGTGACGCTGCACCCGACGGAGGCCGCGCGCTATCTGGAACGGGACCAGGCCCGCCTGTACGAGTTGATCTGGCTGCGCTTCGTCTCCGGACAGATGGCCCCCGCGGTCTACGACACCACGACCGTGGACTTCGATCTGCCCGGCACGGATGGCCGCCGCTTCCTGTTCCGGTCCACGGGTTCCGTAGTCAAGTTCGAGGGGTTCACCCGCCTCTACATCGAGGCCATCGAGGCGGGGGACCACCGCCGCCTCGACGATCTGGAGCCGTTGCCGGCGATGGACGAGGGGGACCTCAGCGACCTGAAAGGCATCGAGCCCAAGCAGCACTTCACGCAGCCACCACCTCGCTTTTCCGAAGCCAGCCTGGTGCGGGAGCTGGAGAAGCTCGGCATCGGCCGGCCGTCGACCTACGCCGCGATCCTGTCCACGATCGTCGACCGCGGTTACGTCGACCTGGAGCAGAAGCGCTTCTTCCCGACGGACCTCGGCGAGGTGGTCGCGAAGCTTCTGATCCGCCTCTTTCCGCGCCTCTTCGACGTCGAGTTCACCAGCCGCATGGAGGGTGAATTGGATCGGGTCGAGGAGGGCTCGGTGGGATGGCGCGGGCTCCTCGCGGACTTCTACCCGGGCTTCAAGGAGCGCCTGGGCGAGGGCGAAGCCAACTCCGAAGAGATCATCAAGGAGATCCTCGCTGCCGAAGGGGAGTCGTGCGAGAAGTGCGGCCGTCCGATGCTCGTGCGCTGGAACAAATTTGGCCGCTTCCTGGGCTGCTCGGGGTATCCGGAGTGCCAGAACACGCGGTCGCTCGACGGGCCGAGCCCCGAAGGCGAGGAGCTGGGTCAGCATCCCGAGGAGGGGAGGAAGGTCCTGCTCAAGTCGGGTCCCTACGGTCCCTACGTGGAACTCGAGTCCCCCGTGGAGGGCGAGAAACCCAAGCGCGTCAGCCTCCCGGAAGGGAAGCAACCGGCGGACGTCGATCTCGCGTATGCGGTGAAGCTGCTCGCGCTCCCGCGCAACGTCGGGACGGATCCGGCCACGGGCGAAGAGGTCGTGACGGGGATCGGCCGCTTCGGGCCGTTCGTGCGCCGCAAGAAGACGTTCGCGAGCCTGCGCACCCAGGAAGATCTCTGGGAGATTTCTCTGGAAGACGCGATGCAGCTCATCCACGATAAGGAGTCGGGAAAGCGCTCGGCGCTCAAGGAGCTCGGAAAGCATCCGGAGAGCGGCGAGGAACTCGTCGTGCTGTCGGGCCGCTACGGTCCCTACGTGACCGACGGGAAGGTC
>JBBSOM010000051.1:0-9794 GCA_038259715.1 Longimicrobiales bacterium | reverse complement strand
TTGATCGCGGCGGGACGCCGCCCGACCTTTCCGGGGCGTCCTACTTATCTTCTCGCTTCAGGCGAATCGTGTCCGAGTCCGCATCCGAGCCTCCCCAGACTGTGCCGCCCGACTTCATGGGGGTGGAGGGACCGGATCCGACCTCGGCCGGCTTCCTGTCCTGGTACGAGATCGAACGGGCGACCGGCTCGCCGACGCTGGGTGGCAACCGTATCCGCCTCCAGTTCGACGGGCCGACCACGTTCGACGCATGGATCGAGGCGATCCAGTCGGCCGAACGTTTCGTCTATTTCGAGAACTACGTCGTTCGCGACGACCGAGTCGGAAGGACGTTCCGCGACGCGCTGGTCGCGAAGGCGCACGAAGGCGTACCGGTCCGTGTCATCTACGATTGGGTCGGCTGCTGGGCGACGCCGCGCAGCTACTGGCGGCCGTTCCGCGAGGCCGGCATCCAGGTGCGTGCGTTCAACCCCCCCGCGCTCGCGCTCGGAGATCCACTCGGCGGACTGCAGCGGGACCACCGCAAGTTGGTGGCCGTGGATGGACGTTTGGCGTTCGTCGGCGGCTTCTGCATCGGCAAGGAATGGGCGGGGACTCCCACGGATGCGCCATGGCGGGATACCGGACTCGAGATCCGCGGTCCTGCCGCTCATGCGGCGGCGTTCGCTTTCGAGCGCCTGTGGGCGGAGATGGGTCCGCCGGCGAATCTGGCCTCGACCGTACCCGAGCCCGAAGCCGCCGGCGACACCCCGGTATGGCTCATCGAGGGCGAGCCCGGCAAGGCGCGCGTCTACCGCATGCTCCACCTGAATGCGGCCCGAGCCCACACCCGCATCTGGATCACCGACGCATATTTTGTCGCACCGCGCCCGCTCTCGGAGGCGCTGGCCGCGGCGGCGCAGCAGGGTGTGGACGTGCGCATCGTCATGCCCGCGCACAACAACTGGCCCCTGGTCGGGAGCATGTCCCGCGGGGGTTACCGCTTTCTCCTCGAGAACGGCGTGCGCCTGTTCGAGTGGCAGGGCGCGATGATCCATGCCAAGACCTCCGTGGTCGACGGAAGCTGGTGCCGCGTCGGGTCGAGCAACCTCAACTCGGCCAGCTTGATCGGGAACTGGGAGATGGACGCCGGAGTTCTGGACCGGGGATTGGCCGAGCAACTCGAAGGCCTCTTCCTGGCGGACCTGGCGTCGTGTCGGGAGATCGTGCTCCCCGCCGGACGGCGCCCGCCGGCTACGGTGCTGCCCGGCGAGCACGAGACGCCCAAGGAGTCACTCGATCCGCTCGGCTCCCTCCCGGAACGACTGGAGCGGGCGCTGGGGAGCGGGGGGCCGCGCCGGGTGGGCATGGCTCCGCTGGTCCGTGCGGGCTCGGTGCTCGGCGGCGCACTCGCCGGCAATCGTCAGTTGGGCCGGGAGGACCGGACGGTGCTGGGCACGCTGGCCTTCGCGACATTGGTGCTGGGCGGCGCGGCGGCCTTTCTTCCGACGTTGGCGGGTTGGAGTGTGGCCGTCCTGCTGTTCTGGTTCGGGAGCGTGATGGGCATTCGCTCTTTTTCGCAGGCGCGGCGTGCCCGTGCCGAGGAACATTACGCAGCGCGCCACAGAGCGCGGCCTGACGACGAGAGGCACCATCTTGAGTGAAATTCTGATCGCGTTCACGGCGGGGGTCCTGTCTTTTCTGTCCCCGTGCGTACTCCCGCTCGTACCCAGCTACCTCACGTTCATCACCGGGATGAGTCTGGAGGACCTGCAGGGGGGCGTAGACCGTCGCCGGACGATGATCCACTCGCTGCTTTTCGTGATCGGCTTCAGCGCGATCTTCATCGTGCTCGGCGCCTCGGCTTCCTTTCTCGGCCAGTTCTTCAAGGTCTATGAGGTCTGGATTGCCCGTATCGGCGGCGTGGTCATCATCCTGCTCGGGCTGCACATGGCGGGCGTCTTCCGCCTGATGCCGCTGATGCGGGAGAAGCGCATGCACTTGGCGGACAAGCCGGCCGGGTACCTGGGCACGCTCGGGGTCGGCATGGCGTTCGGCGCGGGGTGGACGCCCTGCATCGGCCCGGTGCTCGGCGCGATCCTGACGTACGGCTTCTCGCAGGACACGATGTGGGCGGGCGTCGGTCTGCTGACGGTCTATTCGCTGGGCCTGGCGATTCCGTTCCTGATCGCGGCCTTCGCGCTCGACTGGTTCCTCCAGGTGTTCAAGCGCTTCCGCCGCTTCATCCCGATCGTCGAGAAGGCGTCGGGCGTGCTCCTCGTGGGGCTGGGGATCCTGCTCCTGACCGGGTCGTTCACGATGCTCAGCGGATGGTTGACGAAGTTCACTCCAAACTTCATCCTGGATCGGATATAGCAGCCCGCCTACACTTTGCCTTCCAGCAACGAATTCATCGCTTCCGCGTAAGTACGGAAGGCGTCCGGTTGGGCCGCCATCTTCCGTTCCCCGTTTCGCGTGAACGTCGTGAACGTACGGAAACGGGCGCGCCGTTGTCGGAGCGCCCTCACGACGACTCGAAGAATGTTGGTGAAGGCGACGATGTCGACAAATCCTTTGGGTCTCCGTGGTGCCCGACGAGCCGCTGCGTTGATCGCGTGGTGGGCGCTCGTCGTGGCCGGCGGGGCCTTCCTGTGCCCGACGCCGGCCAGGCTCGACGCCCAGGCTACTCCCAAGGAGCCGCCCGGCCGTCGGGCGGCGACGCTCGCGGGGTGGATCCAGGACCGCCAGGGTGAGGGCGCCGTCGCGGGCGTCCGGGTCATCGTGACCCACGGTTCACCCGAAGAGCGCGTGGCGGTCACGGAGGTCGACAGCCTGGGGGCCTTCGAACTCATGATTCCCGAGGGGAGCTACGTCGTGCGCTTCAATCGGGTCGGGTACAAGCCGCTCGAGAAGGAGGTGCTGCTGGAGGTGGGCGTGCGCACCGAGCTCACCGTGAGCCTGGTCCCGGACGCCCTCGACCTGGCGCCGATCGTCGTCACCGTGACCAAACGGACCCCCTGGTTCATGCGCGAGTTCGAGCGTCGGCGCGCGACATCGATCGGATCGTTCGTGACCCGTGAGCAAATCGAGCGTCGACATCCCCAGCTCGTGTCGGAGCTTTTCCGGACCATGTCCGGCGTGCGACTCGTCGCGGACCGTTACGGACAGCAACATCTGCTCATGCGGGGGAGTTGCGTGCCCCAGGTCTACATCGACGGCGTGGCGACGTATGAGCAGATGAGCATCGATCTTTCGCTCCGCCCCGAGGACATAGAAGCGATCGAAGTCTATTCCAACGCCTCCATCCCCATCGAATACGCGAGTGGCGCGTGCGGGGCCATACTGGTCTGGAGTCGGCCGCCGGAGCAGACGCGCGGCAGAAAGGGGTGGTGGAAAACGCTCCTGGCGCTCGGAGGCGTCTTCGGTGCGGTGATGCTGATCCACTGAGGATCAGTCGCCGGCGGCCTCCGCTACGGCGTGCGCTTGCAGATCCTCTTCCAGCATCTGACGGCGGAGCAGGCGGGCGTACGTGCCGTCCGCCGCCACGAGTTCGGCGTGCGTCCCCTGTTCGACGATTCGGCCGTCCTCGAGCACCAGGATCCGGTCCGCCGTCATGACCGCGGACGCGCGGTGGCTCACGATGAACGAGGTGCGGTCCCGCATGACGGAGCGCAGGTCCTGGAGGATGCGGGCCTCGGTCTGCGTGTCGACCGCGGAAAGCGCGTCGTCGAGCAGCAGGATCAACGGGTCGCGTGCGATCGCGCGCGCCAGCGTCGCCCGCTGCTTCTGGCCCCCGGACAGGTTGATCCCGCGCTCGCCCAGCATGGTGGCGTAGCGCTGTGGAAATTCCTCGATCTGGTCGTGGAGCTGCGCGATGCGCGCGGCATCGGACACGGCTCCGGCCACAGTCCCCGATACGCCACCGATCTGGGGTACGGGACTCAGGTCGTCGAGGCCGAGGCCTATGTTGGCCTCGATCGATTCCGAGAAGAGGAACGCGTCCTGGGGAACGATGCCGATCCGTCGGCGCAGTTCCGACGGGTCCACGTTCGTCAGCGGCACTCCGTCCAGCAGAACCTCACCCGAGGTCGGATCGTACAGGCGGGAAAGGAGCGCCAGGAGCGTGCTCTTGCCGGAGCCCGTCGGCCCTACGAGCGCGATGACCTCCCCGGGCTCGGCTTCGAAGTCGACGTCTTCGAGCACCACGCGGTGCGTGCCCGGATACGCGAACGAAACGTTGTGGAACGTCACGCGGCCCCTGGCGCCGTCCAGCGATGCCGGATGGGCCGGAACCGCCACGGCGGGACGCGCCTGGAGGATCGTATTCAGACGGTTCATCGACGCGGCGCCGCGCTGGTACAGGTTGACGACCCAGCCCACCGCGATCATCGGCCAGATCAGGAGCATCAGGTAGAAGCCGAAGGCAACGAAGTCCCCGACCGTGATGCGACCGGCGATCACTTCCTGACCCCCCAACCAGAGCACGAGCACCATCGCCGCACCGGCGATCAGACCGAGCGTCGGGTGGAAGGCGCCCGCCGAAAGCGCGAGGGCCATGTTGCGTTGGCGGTACTCGTCGTTGAGAACATCGAATCTGCGCGACTGCTCGGGCTCCCTCGTATACGCGCGCACGATGCGCACCGCCGTCAGGTTCTCCTGCACCATGGTCGAGAGCGTCGAGAACTGCTCCTGGATCTGCTCGAAACGCCGGTGGATGACCTTGCCGAACCCGAGCACGACCGGAGGGAGGACGACCATCGGGATCATGGCATAGGCGGTCAGCCGCGGGCTGATGACGATCATGACGGTGAGCGCGAACGCGAAGCTCACCACCGTGTTGGCCGTGTACATGACGGCGGGGCCGACCGCCATGCGCACGGCGAGTGTGTCGTTGGTGGCCCGGCTCATCAGGTCGCCGGTACGGACGGTTCCGTAGAACGTCGCGTCCAGCCCGAGCAGATGCTGGAAGAAGTCGTTCCGGAGGTCCGCTTCCATGCGGCGGCTCACGCTGTTGAGAAGCTGCCGCATCCCGAAGCGGGCCGCGCCCCCGAAGAGCGCCGTCACCACGATCAGCCCGGCCAGCGCCTCGATACGCCCGCGCGACACGCCCGGCGGCGTCAACCCGTCCACCGCCAGTTTGATCAGGTACGGCGCAGCCGTCTGGAAGGCATTCGTGAGGACGACGAAGACCAGTCCCCACGCGAGCGGTTTTGCGTAGGGCCGGAAATAGGGGAGGACGGAACGCAGCGCAGACATAGCCTCCGTCTACCCCTGGGGTGGGTCGGGTTCCGGCGGCGGCGGACGCTCGGTCAGGCCTTCTTCAGTGAGGTGTTGAGGGTTGTGATGTCGGTGGTCCCCATCACGCCGCTGAGTGCGTACCCTGCCGACGTCCAGGACTGGGAGCCCGACCTGGCCGCGGCCGCCTTCCCGGTCGTGAGCTTGCCCTTGTCGTAGTACATGTCGTTGAAAAGGGTGCTGTCGGTGGGCGTGCCGTTGGCGATGATGCCCATCTTGAACCAATTCTCGTAGAAGTTGCGGTTGTCGGGGATGGACCACATGACCGCAAGCCGGTCCTTCGATGCGCCGATACGATAGCTGACCACGCCGAAGGTCCCCTGAAAGATGGCTGTCTTCTGCGCGGACACGAAGCCGGCGTGGTTGCCGGCGACCTCCAGGTCGGCGCTCTCGAGTCCGCCGCCGCAGCACACGAACTTCGGCTCCGTCAGCGGGAGCTGGGGGTAGTTGTGCACCGCGATCGCGATGCGCCGGGGGCTGTTCATCAGAGCCAGGAGATCCTTCAGAACCGTCCACGCCAGCGCGGCCCCGGCGATGACCCCACCCCCGTTGCCGGGTTCGGGCTCTTTCTCGCCGACGGTCAGCGGCCGACCCTTCAACTCCGTGCCCTCTTCCCAGTCGGCGGCGGAGAAGGCGGACTCGGGCAGCTTGCGGTCGTCGGACATGGTGGGCCTCCGGGAGGCGGTTGTCGGTCGAGGCTGGCCCCCCCCGACCGGGACTTGCCACAATAAGGTCCACGGCAGTGGTACGCCAACCCGCCCCCACCGCCGTGTTCCGCCGTGCTCGGCCGTGCTCTACCGTGCTCCCCCGTGCCATGCTCGGACCGGCTCGCTAGTACCCGATCGCCTTGCCCCCCCGCCGCGGATCGGACCACCCACGCAGCGTCCCGTCGGCCGCCACCAGGATCGCCTGCACGTCGCCACTCACGTCGCTGCGCTCGGTCATCGTATAGCCCATCGCCTTCAGGGCGTCGACCGTGGCCGGGTCGAGGCCCGCGTGCTCGTAGAAGATCTGGTCGGGCAGGTGCTGATGATGCACGCGGGGCGCGTCCACCGCCGCGACCACGTCCATGCCGTAGTCGAGCACGTTCGAGATGGTCTGGAAGACCGTGGTGATGATCGTCGATCCGCCCGGCGTGCCCGTCACCATCCTGAGGCGCCCGGCCGGACCCACCACGATCGTCGGCGTCATCGCCGACAACATGCGCTTGCCGGGCTCGACGGCGTTCCGTTCACCCTGCACGAGGCCGTACTGGTTCGGCGTCCCCGGCTTGGCCGAGAAGTCGTCCATTTCGTTGTTCAACACGAAGCCGGCGCCCTCGACCGTGACCTTGCTCCCGAACCAGGAGTTCAGCGTGGTCGTGACCGCGACCGCGTTGCCCGCACCGTCCACGATCGAGTAGTGCGTGGTATGGGTCCCTTCGGCGGGCGCCTCCAGTCCCGGCGAGATCTCGCTCGACGGCGTGGCCCGGTCGGTGATCGTTCGGCGGCGCTCATCCGCATACTTCATCGAGATCATGCGCGCGAGCGGGATGTCCCCGAAGTCCGGGTCCGCGAGGTACTCGTTCCGGTCCGCGTAGGCGCGCTTCCACGCCTCGGCGTAGAGGTGGATCATCTCCGGACCGTGCCAGGGCATCGCACCCAGATCGTAGCCTTCGAGGATGTTGGCGATCTCGGCCATCGTCGCCCCGCCGGACGAGGACGGCGGCATCGAAATCACCTCGTTCCCGCGGTAGCTGAAGCGGATCGGCGTTCGCCAGACGGCGGTGTACTCGTCGAGGTCCCGGTGCGTGATGAGGCCGCCGCCCCGCTGCATCTCCGCGACGATCAGGTCCGCGGTCGCGCCCTTGTAGAAGCCGTCCGGTCCGTTCTTCTGGATCCGGCGCAGCGTGGCGGCCAGGTCCGGCAGGTGGAGCGTGTCGCCCACCTCCGGCGGCTGTCCGCCGCGGGGCAGGAACTGGCCCGAGCCCGGGAAGGCCTTAAGTTCGCGCACCATTTCGGCGTCGAGCGAATTCAGGAAGCGCTCCCGCACGGGAAAGCCGTCGGCCAGGGCGATGGCCGGCGCGACGAGGTCCGCCCACTCCAGCTTTCCGAAGCGCTCGTGCGCCGCCCACATGCCCATGACCGAGCCGGGCACGCCGGCGGCGAGGTGACCTACCAACGACTTGTCGGTGACGGCTCCGTTCGCGTCGAGGAACATGTCGTGCGTGGCCCCGAGGGGGGCCTTCTCACGGAAGTCGAGCGACGCCTTGGTGCCGTCGGCGAGGCGGACCATCATGAACCCGCCGCCTCCGATGTTGCCGGCTTCGGGGTTCACGACCGCGAGCGCGAACTGGACCGCGACCGCCGCGTCCACCGCGTTGCCGCCCGCCTTCATGACGTCGATGCCCACCTGACTCGCCAGCTCGTCCGTCGACACCACCATGCCGTTGCGCCCGGTCTCGGGGTCGGCGTCGTGGGCGAGAGGCCAAGCGGCCGGGAACGTCGTGCCGCCGGTGGCGGGTACTTCCGAGATGTCCCGGCACGCTCCCGTGATCAGGAGTGCCCCGATCAGCAAGAACGAGCGGGAAGTGCGGGAGAGAGCGTGCGCGAACATACGTGGCTCCGATCATCTCCGGGACGAGGAGGCGTCGTTGCCGCCTCTCCGCGCCTCGGATACCATTCGACGCTCGACGTTACCCGCTCCTCCAAGCCCCCACAAGCCGACCTCGAGGTCCATGCCAGACCCCCGCCTCACCGAGCAGAGGAACCCGCGCTCCGCGAGGATCGACGAGTTGGACCCGCTCGAACTCGTGGACCTCGTGAACGCGGAGGACCGTGGGGTGGCCGAGGCGGTGGGTCGGGAACGGCGGGCCATCGCGCGGGCGCTCGAGCTCGTCGAAGCCGCATTCCGGGCGGGTGGCCGGCTGATCTACGTGGGCGCGGGGACGTCGGGACGCCTCGGTGTCCTGGACGCCGCGGAGATGCCGCCCACCTACGGCACCGACCCCGAGATGGTGCAGGGCATCATCGCCGGCGGATACGCGGCGCTCGTGCGGGCTCAGGAAGGCGCCGAAGATCACCCGGAGGACGGCGCGGCCGCCATCGACGAGAAGGACGTGGACGACCGGGACTTCGTGCTCGGCATCGCGACGTCCGGCACGACGCCCTTCGTCCACGGGGCGCTGGCCCGCGCCCGGGAGCGCGGCGCGAGGACCGGCTTCCTGCTGTGCACGCATCCGTCTCGTGCGTTGGTCGAGACGCACGACGTGGTCATCGCGCCGCTGGTGGGACCCGAGCTGGTCACGGGCTCGACGCGCATGAAGGCCGGCACCGCCACCAAGCTGGTCCTGAATACGCTGACCACGGGGGCCATGGTCCGCATGGGCAAGGTCTACGGCAATCTGATGGTGGACCTCCAGGTCACGTGTCAGAAGCTCCAGGACCGTGGGGAGCGCATGCTCATGGACGTGCTCGGGGTCGAGCGGTCCGTGGCGACGGCGCTGCTGTCCGAATCCGGGGGTCACGTGAAGACCGCGCTGGTCATGGGTCGGTTGGGCGTCGACGCGACCGAGGCGCGCAGGCGCCTCGACGACGCGGGCGGGGTGATCGTGCGACTGATCGGGGATGAGGGGTGAAGGCATTGCGCTGGATCCTGCTCGCCGTCGTGGTCGCGGTCGCGGCGGGTGTCGTGCTTGCAGCATTCGATCCCGCGCCGCACACCGGGGGCGACAACGCGGGATACGTCACGCTGGCCTTTTCGCTGCTGAAGCACGGGAGCTACACGGAGCTGTTCGACCCCGCGCAGCCGCCCCACACCAAGTATCCGCCCGTCTTTCCCGCACTTCTGGCCGCCTTCATGCTGTTCGGGGCGCGCACCTGGGTCGCGCTCAAGAGCGTGGCGATGCTGTCGACGGTGGCCGCGGTCGGGTTCGTCTACGTGTGGGCGGAGCGGCGCTTCAACGCGCTCTGGGCGCTCGGCATCGCGCTGGTTACGGCACTCGCATCGTCCGTGGTCTACTACAGCCACTGGATCCTGTCCGACTCGGTCTTCCTGGCCTTCACGTTCCTCGCGCTGGGGGCGTTGGAACTCAGCGACGGAGGGGAAGGGGCGGACGCGCGACCGTCGTCGCCATCGAGCCGCATCGCGACCCTCCTGTTCGGGGTCGGGGTCGCGGCGACCGGACTCGCCTACTTCACACGGTCGGCGGGCATCCCGCTGGTGGTCGCGCTCCTCGGCTCGCTTGCACTGCGGCGGCGCTGGAAGGCGCTCGGCGTGTCGGCCATTGCGCTGGGCGTTCCGATCCTGCTCTGGATGCTGAGGGCGCGAAGCGCGGTCAAAGCGGGGGTCGGGGCCGGGTACGGCTCCGAATTCTGGCTCGTCGATCCGTACGACCCCGCGCGCGGGCGGGTCGGCCTGGCCGGATTGGTCGGGCGCGTCGGCACCAACCTGGGCGGCTACGTCGGCACGCACCTGCCCGGAGGCATCGTCGGTGCGCACGGCCCGTTGGTGGTCGTCCTCGGGGCGGCGCTCACGGCACT
>JBBSOM010000050.1:0-9983 GCA_038259715.1 Longimicrobiales bacterium | reverse complement strand
GGGGAAGTGGATTCAGATCGATGGGGGGCGTCGCTGCGCTACCGACGGAATGTCTTCGATGCGGCGGCGCTTCAGGGGGCCGTTGGCTTTTCGGTGCTCCCGGTCGATGGGGTCGAGGGGCGCGAGGTGCGTCCTACCGCCGACGTGTCGATGGTCTTCGGGTCCTGGCTTGGAATTTTCGGGCGTGTCACGACCGACGCGGGGGGGGTGCGCTTGGGAGCCGGGGCCCGGCTCGCCTCGTGGCCGGGGCTGATTACGGGACTCCTCTCTCAAGTAGTTGTGGGACTGGTGCCGGTAACATGAGGATCGGGAGGCGCGCTTCCCTGACCGACGAGGTCCACGTCTGGTGGGCGGCCACCGACGAAGTGCGGGCGTTCGACCAGACGGACACGTTCGAGAGCTGGCTGACCGACGACGAACGCGAGCGCTACCGGCGCTACCGCCGCCCCGAGGACCGCGAGTTGTTCCTCTTCACCCGGGCCGCCCTGCGTCACGCGCTGTCCCAGTACGCCGGGGTCGAACCCGGCGGGTGGCGTTTCGTCACCGGGGAGTATGGTCGTCCGGAGTTGGACGCCCCCTTCTCGGAATCGGGGCTCCGGTTCAACGTGTCCCACACGTCCGGCATGATCGCCTGTCTGGTGAGCGACGGCATGGACGCCGGAGTGGACGTGGAGGACATCGGACGCAGGTCGGACATCCTCGAGCTTGCCAGGACGGTGTTTTCGAAGGCGGAGCGCCGCGAGTTGGAGGCCCTCCCTCCGGATGCGGCCATCGCACGCTTCTACGAGATCTGGACGCTCAAGGAGGCGTACGTGAAAGCGCGGGGAATGGGGCTGTCGCTCCCGGTGCGGAAGGTCACGTTCACCGGCGGGAGGCGTGACGGTATCGGGGTGAGCTTCGAGACGCCCATCGAGGACGTGGCACGCGATTGGCAGTTCGCGCTGTGGCGACCGTCGCCGGGCCATCAGGGGGCACTGGCACTCCGGCGCGGCGCCGGAGGCGACCGCACCATTGTTTTCAGGCCGGCACTGGCTGCACTGGTGCCATGAAATCCGTGGCTGGCAAGGACACCGTCCCATGTTATGGTTAAGGCCCACATTATCTTGCCGGTAGTGGGTCCGTACCCTACCGTGCCTTCAAGGCCCGATGGCCGATGGAACGACCTCCGCTTCCCCCGTCCGACAACCATCGAAGGCTGACGCGATGGGCCCCAACGGTGTGATCCATACGATGACCTTGCGTGTTTGCGGCTTGAGGCGGCGAGTGCTGACATGAGTTGCGAGTTGTTGACCGGAGCCACCGGCTTCCTGGGATCCCACCTGCTCCAGGATGCCCTCGCGTCCGGGTGCGACGTGGCTGTCCTGGTGCGCCGGGGTCGCAGCGGGTCCGCCCAGAGCCGCGTCGAGGGGCTTCTCGAGCAGTTCGGGGCGGCGGGCGCCACGCCGTTGGCCCAGCCCAGCATCATCGAAGGCGATCTCCACAAGCCGGACCTGGGTCTCGATCGGGCGTCCCGCGCCTGGATCGCCGAACACTGCGATCGGGTGGTGCACTGCGCCGCGTCCATCACGTTCCGCGCCCGGGAGGGAGAGCCCTACCGGTCCAACGTCGACGGGACGCGCTTCCTCCTCGAGTTGTGCAGGGAATCCGACATCCGGGACTTCCATCTGGTCTCCACCGCCTACGTGTGTGGCGCCCGCGAAGGTCTTGTGATGGAGGACGACCTGGAGTGCGGCCAGGAGTTTTCGAACGACTACGAGCGCAGCAAGTTCGTCAGCGAGTTCCTGGTGCGGCAGGCGGCGTTCCTGGACCGGTGGACGGTGTACCGTCCGTCGGTGATCGTCGGCGACTCCACCACGGGGTCCGCATCCACGAATGACGGCCTCTACGCCTTCCTCAGCGTGGCCGGCCTCATGGCCGGCGAGACCGCCGAGCGCGTTTTTGCCCGCCTGGGGATGGCCGCCGAGGAACGCCTCAATCTGGTGCCCGTGGACTGGGTCTCCGCTGCGATCCGTCGTCTCGTGGATCGGCCCGGAGATGAGTCCACGACGTACCACCTGACCCACCCTTCGCCGGTCCGGGCCGGCGCCCTGCTCGAGGCGGCTCGCCACCTTCGTGCGGAAGCTCCCCGGGTCCCCGACCGGGTCCTGGATGAACTCCTCGCCGTGTACCGCCCGTACATGAAGCACCACTGCGACTTCGACGTCACGCACACAGCGCGCGACACGCCCGGACTGCCTTGTCCGCTTATCGAGGGCGAGGTCCTGGAGCGTCTCGTGGGCTTCGTCGCCAAGCGTGGCTTCGGAGTGACGCGCCAGGCCGACGGACGGAGCGAGTTGGCGCTTAATGTCGTGGGCGACGGAGGGCACGCGCTCGACCTCTCGTCACCGGCCGCGGCTACCGAGATCGGTTCGGAAGAGGTCCGGGACGCACGGGTGAGCGCACAGTGCACGGCCGAGACCCTGGACAGGCTGTTGAGTCGCGAGATCACCATTGAACAGGCGGTCTACGGGGGACTGCTGGCGCTCGAGGGGGAGCCTTCGGGCATGGAGCACGCCACGCATCTTCTCGAGGCGTACCTGGCCGAGCCGCGGACGACCACCTTATCGACCGTAGGAGCCCCGGCGTGAGCGGATCCTCCTTCCGGACGCCGATCGCGGTGGTCGGGATGTCGTGTCGGTTGCCCGGAGCGGACGGCCTGGACGCCTTCTGGGATCTGCTGACCGAGGGGCGGAGCGCCGTGGTGGAGTTGCCGCCCGAGCGCCTGAATCGCGAACTGTATTTCGATACGCGCCGTGGGCAGAGGGGCAAGACCTACTCGACGCTCGGAGGCCTGGTCCCCGAGCGGAAGCCCCAGAGCGGCGACGACAGCTACGACGTCTGCCATCGTGTGTTCGCGGACGTGGCCCTGGAGGCGTGTCGGAACTCGGGCATGACCCAGGCCGAACTGGCGGCTCGCTCGGTGGGGGTCTTCGTCGGACACTCGGGCGGGAGCCCGGACTTCGGCGAGATCACGCTGGCCACCCTGGCCGCTCAGGCCTTCGAGCCGCTCCGCGACATCCCCGAGGTCGGGGAGATGGGCAAGGATCGGATGGATGCCCTCATCGCCGACGCCGCTCGACGGCTTCGGACGGACAAGCCGCTCCGGAGCGCCGACGGCAAGCCCAGGAGCGAGTCGCGGTGGGCCGCCGAACTGGTGGCTCGCACGCTGGGCGTCACCGGCCCGAACCTGGTGCTCGACGCGGCCTGTTCGTCGTCGCTGGTCGCCCTGGCGTTGGGTTCGCTGGCGCTGGAGCGCGGGGAGGTCGATGTGGCCCTCGTCGGGGGAGCCTCGTACGCACAGGGGAACAGCCTGATCCTGTTTTCCCAGGCCCAGTCGTGTAGCGCCACGGGGTCCCGCCCGTTCGACGACCAGGCCGACGGACTGGTGGGGTCCGAGGGCTACGTCGCCATGGTCCTCAAGACCGAGGCCCGGGCGCGCAGCGACGGCGATACGATCCTGGCGGTCATCCGGGGCATCGGGCTGTCCACCGACGGGAGGGGCCGGCACCTGTGGGCTCCCCGGAAGGAGGGCCAGACGGCGGCGATGAAGCGCGCCTACGGGTCCACCATCGATCCCGGCGGGATCCAGTACGTCGAGGCCCACGCCACCAGCACGCAGGTCGGTGACGCGACGGAGATCGAGTCCATGGCGGACTTCTTCGGCGGTCACCTCGACGGCGCCAAGGTCCCCATCGGGAGCGTGAAGTCCAATATCGGACACACGCTGGAGACGGCCGGGCTCGCCAGCTTGCTCAAGGTGATCCTGGCCATGCGCCACCAGACGATTCCGCCGACCATCAACATCGAGAAGCTCAACGGCGCCATCGACTGGGACAGCGTTCCCTTCGAAGTGACTCGCTCGGCCCGTCCCTGGGTGCGCCCCGAGGGCGATGTGCTCAGGGGAGCGGTGAGCGCGTTCGGGATCGGGGGGCTCAACGTCCACCTGATCGTGGAGGAGCCGCGAGCGGCATCGGCTGAGGAACGCCAGGAACGCGCCGCCCCCCCCTCGCGCGAGCCCATCGCCATCGTGGGGCGCGGCGTGGTCGTGCCCGGCGCCCACGACGTCGCCGCGCTCGGGGACTTCCTCGCCAGGGGCGTGCCCGCGCTCTCCGAGGCTCCCGAGTCACGCTGGCCGGGTCGGGTCGGAGTGGACAACGAAGGAGGCGCCGGCCCCTGGACCGCGCCCACGTGCCGGGGCGGCTTCGTGCGGGACTACGAGTACGACTCCCTGGTCCACCGCGTGCCTCCCAAGCAGATTGCGGCCGCGAATCCGCTCCAGTTCATGTTGCTCGACGCCACGGAACAGGCTCTTCGGGAGGCGGGCAGCGTGGACCGCGAGCACACGGGCGTTGTGGTCGGGACCACCTTTGGCGGCGAGTTCGGCAATCAGCTTCTGCTGGGCCTCCGCTACCCCGAGATCGTCGCGTGCCTCGACGAGGCGCTCACGGAGGAAGGGGTCGACGACGAGGGGCGCCGGGCCGTCGAGGATGCCTACGAGGAACGGTTCTTCGAGCTGTACCCGGCGGTGAACGACGTGACCGGGAGCTTCACCAGCAGCACGCTGGCCTCCCGGCTCACCAAGGCGTTCGACCTGGAGGGCGGCGCCATGGCCATCGACGCCGGGGACACTTCGTCCTTTGTGGCCCTGAGCACCGCGTGCGCGCTGCTCAGGGGCAACGTGTGTTCCGCCGTGGTGTGCGCGGGCGCCCAGCGCGCCCTGGACCTGCCGAGTTTCGAGACCATGGCCCGCACGGGGAACCTCTCCCTGCCCGACGACCTCCCCGGCGAAGGGGTGGGCGCCGTCGTGCTCAAGCGGCTGTCCGACGCGCGCCGCGACGGAAACGCGATTCTCGGGCTTCTGTTCGGCGATGGATGCCGATATGATGCGAACGACGTGGCGGCGGCGACCGCGGGGGCCGCGACACGTGCGCTGGACGCGGCCGGCATGCAGCCGGATCAGGTGATAGGGATCGCGCCCGGCGGCGGAAAGGCCGGCTTGTGCGAGGACCAGGCGTCCGGGCTGGCGGTGGTCTATGGGTCCCCGCGGCGGCGCGAGCCCCGCCTGTCCAGCATGATGGGGCATCTCGGACCCGCCGAGGGAATCGTCTCCCTCATCCGGTCCACGCTGGATCCCGCCGTAGGCCTGGAAGGCCACCACACGGCCTCCGACAGCGGGCTGTCCAGCCACGTCCTGCTCGGCCCACCCCCTCCTGCCCGAACCGGCTCGGGCGCGGGCTTCCGGGTCAGTCTGGGGGCGTCGACCCAGGCCAGGTTGCGGGAGAAGCTGGTGTATGCGGGCCTGGACCCGGACATCCCGTTCACGGATGAGGATCGCTTCCGGCTCGCGGTGGTCACGTCCGACCCCGGAGAGATGCCGGCCCGCCTCGCGCTCGCCGAATCGCTCTTCGGGTCTGAAGACGCCCGGAGTCTGCTCGAGGAGCGGGGCGTCTTCCTGGGGGAGGTCGGGGCCCTGCGCCCCCGCGTCGCCTTCGTCTTCTCGGGGCAGGGCTCCCAGTATCCCGGCATGCTCCAGGACCTGGTGGAGCACTCGCCGGCGGCGCGTCGAGCCATGGTGGAAGCCGACCGATATTTGACTCAGGCCGGTCTCGGCACCTTCGGAGAACTCGCGTGGGGCGACAGCCCCCGGCTGGACGAGGACCCGGTGACCACCCAGGTCGCGGTCCTGGTGGCCGACACGATCATGTACGCGGCGGTGACCGAAAGCGGCCTGGAGCCCGACTGCGTCTGCGGGCACAGCTTCGGGGAGATCTCCGCCATGGTGGCGGCGCGTGTGCTCACCCTCGAACAGGCGATCCGCGTCACCATCGAGCGGGCGCGGGCGCTTTCCGAGGCAAATCCCGACGGGGGTCTGCTGTCCGTGCAGGCATCCCCGGACGAGGTTCGAGAGCTCATTGCCGCACACCCCGGCACGCTCTTCGTGACCCACCACAACGCACCGTCGCAGACGGTGGTGGGTGGGCGCCTCACCGATCTTGGGGCGTTCGCCGAGAGCCTGGCCGGCCACGGCTTCAAGTCCAGGCCGCTGCGTGTGCCGGGGGCGCTCCACTCCCCGCTGGTGAAGGCCGCACAAGGCCCCTTCCGCGCGGCCCTGGAGCAGGAGACGCTCCGGCCTCCGACCCGACTGTTCTACAGCAACGTCAGCTGCGCTCAGGTCGCCCGGCCGGCGGACTTCATCGAAAACCTGGTTGCCCAGTTGGTGGAGACTCTGGACTACCCAGCCCTTCTCCGACGCCTCATGGATGACGGTGTCGGGGTGCTTGTGGAGGTGGGTCCCGGTCAGGTGCTGACGCGACTTCATCGGAAGACGGTCGGATGGGACGTGGTATGCACCGGTACGGACCACCCCAGACGAAGTGCGTGGGAGCAGTTGGAACGTGCGCGGGCCGCGCTGGAGTGCGTGGGCGCGGCTCCGGCGCGCGCGGCATCGGCGATGGGACTCCACGCCGTTCCCGCCAGGATCACCGAGTTCGATGCCACCGCGCCCCGGCGCGAGAAGCGGCGCGCCGAAGCGGCTGCCCTGCAGTCGGAGCGGTTGATCCCGGGAGACCTCGCCCTGCTCGAAGGCGCCGAGGGGGCTGCCGGAACCGGCCTCGAAGCGGGCGCCGAGTCGGCGCTGGCTCGGCTGCTCCTGGACTTCGTGGTGGACCTCACCGGTTACCCGCGAGAGGCCATCAGCCTCGACTGGGATCTCGAGGCCGATCTCGGACTCGACAGCATCAAGCGCACCCAGTTGGTCGGAGAGGTCGCGGAGGCGTTGGCGCTGGAGACCGTGGTGGAGGACGGCGCGACCCTCGCCGGCCTGAGCACGCTCCGTGAACTACTCGACTACTTCCGGGGCGCGGCCACGCCCGGCTCGATTTCGGCCAACGGATCGGCGGCCAACGGGTCGGCCGGAGGCCCGCCGGCGGACGCTTCCCGCCCCGAACGACAGGCGTACGAGGCCGGCTTCGAACATGGACGCCGTCACGCCTCGGCCATCCGCGGGCTTCTCAGGGAGGAGACGCTGGCCGCGGCCGACCTCTCCGCGGTCCGCTCGATGGCCGAGGCGAAGGCGCGACTGGGCGAACGGGATCTGTCCGAACTCCAGGGCATGGCGGACGGAGGGGGGGTCCATGTGGGCAACCTCGTGGCGTATCGCCTGCGCCGGGGCGTGAACCCCGCACAAGAGGCCGCGGAAGCTGCCCCGGCCGGCGAGTCCCGGCGCGCATCGGCCTCGCCGGGGAGTCGGCGCTACGTGATGGGAATGACCGACCTGCCGCACCGGGAACAGCTCGTCGCGCGACGCTTGCATGGGTCGGCGCTCGTGGTAGGCGACAATCCGGTGGCCCGGCTCCTCTCCGAGCGGCTCAGAGAAGACGGGCTCACCGTCCACCCGCTGGTTCCGGGGGACTCGGCTCAGGCGCTCGCGGAAGAGGTGGAGCGGCTATGGGAGCAGGGGCCCATCGCCCACCTGTTCCTGTCCATGGGACATGATCCGCAGGCGGTCCGGAAACTCGACGGTGAGGACTGGGCTGAGCGCCGTGAGCGGGTGCTCATGACGCCGTTCTCGGTGTGCCAGCGCTGGCTCTCCCTGGTCAAGCGCGACGACCTCATGGACGAGGCCAGCCTGGTGGGTTTGACCGAGTTGGGCGGTGACCTGGGCTTTTCCAGCCACCTGTCGTCGTTCGAGAGCGGGGCGCTGCCGGGACTGCTCAAGGCCATCTCCATCGAGAGTTGGGTGGCGGGACACCGGCACCTGCCGGTCAAGATCGTGGACGCGTCCTGCAAGGAGTCGCCGGACACCATCGTGGACGCGGCCCTCCGGGAACTCGCCATCCCCTCGTATGAGGCCGAGATCGGCATACATGACGGGGTGCGGCGGGTGGTGAGGCCCGTGCAACAGGACCTGGCGGCGCCCGAAGGACCTGTCGATCTGGGCAGGACCTGGATCTGCACGGGTGGCGCGCGGGGAATCACCGCGTTCGTGGCCCGCGAGCTGGGCCGGAGATTCGGGCTGACCCTGCATCTCATCGGTCGAGCGCGCCGGGCGGAGCTTCCTGAGGCGTGGCGTGCCATGTGGCCCGACCGCCGCCGCGAACTCAAAGTGAAGGTCATGGATGGGGCTCGCGAAGCCGGCCGCAATCCCGTGAAGGCCTGGGAGAGCGCACAGAAGAGCCTGGAGATCGAGGAGACGCTCGCGGACCTGGAGCAGCTCGGAGTGGAGGCGACGTACCATTCCTGCGACATCTCGGATCGCCCGGCGCTGGAGCGGGTGCTCGCCGCCGTACGCGAGCGTGGGCCCATCGACGGCATTCTGCACGGGGCCGGTTCGAGCAGAGACGCCAAGTTCGAGCAGAAGGAGGCCGACCGCGTCGATCAGTGCTTCCGGGCCAAGGTCGACGGCACGTTGGCGCTCATGGAGGCGACGAGGGGCGACCCCATCAAGCACTTTGTGGCGTTCGGGTCGGTGAGCGGGCGTTTCGGGGCCAACGGCCACGCCGATTATTCCGCCGCAAACGACATGATGGCCAAGCTGGTGGACTGGTACCGGGGCCGGCGCCCCGAGGTCGCGGCCGTGACGTTCCATTGGCACGCCTGGGGCGACGTCGGAATGGCCACCAAGGCCGAGACGCAACTGGGGCTGCAGTTGGTGGACATGGACTTCATGCCGGCCGCGGAAGGCGTGGACCACCTGATTCGCGAGCTGCATGCGGGGGCGCCCGAAGCGGAGGTCCTCATCACGCAGGAGCGGTACTACGCCCGCTTCTACTCCGAGGACGCCGGCGCGCCGGCGGCGTCGCCCGGGGTCCTCCGGCCGCTCCTGGGGGGGAGCCCGGTCGACGAACGCGGAGACACCCGGGTCTTCTCGTGCACCCTGGACCCCGAGCGCGACGTCTTCCTCACGGAGCATCGTCTGGATGGACGTCCGCTGATGCCACTCGTGGCCGGTCTGGAATTGGCGGCCGAAGCGGCGCTGGACGATGTGCCAGGCCCCTTCGTCGTCCACTCCGTCGAGGTCAGCAACGGCCTCCGGTTCCAGGACGACCGGACACAGACGGTCCGCATCCGGACCTCAGGGTCCGGAGCCGGTCCCATGCACTGCGAGGTGGTCTCGGATTTCTGCGCTCGCGACGGGACCCTGCTGGAGTCCGACCGGCCCTTCGTCAGGGCCACGTTCGCGAAGATGGATCCCGCCCTGGACTGGCCGCTCCATCTGAACGGCAACACGCCGCGAGGCCCGTGGCGGAAGCTCACGTACAATGATGCGGGCTCGCGCTTCCATCACGGCCCGGCGTTCCAGTCGCTGCGTCGGTTCCGACTGACCGACGACGGCCTGTGGGGCGCCGTCATCGCGCCTGCGGTGGTCGAGGTGGGTGGCACCGGACGACCCGCCGTGGGGTGGAGGATCCACCTGTCGGTGCTGGACGCCTGCTTCTACGCAACGGCCTGCCTGTCCTGGTCGCTCCGGCCCGGGCATTCGATTCCCGCGGGTGTCGACCAGCTCGTAGTGGGCAGGTTCCCCCTCCCGCGCGAGGACTGTCTGGTCCATGTGGTCGCGGGCGAACAGACCGATACTTCGGGTCGTTTCGATTTCCGCCTGTATGGAGCCGACGGCGAAGCGCTGCTCGATGCGCGAGGGTACCGGATCGCCCGCATCGCCGCCATGGCCCCCACCGCTTCGGGGAAGCGGGTGGCTCGGTGACCGATCTGAGCGGCAAGGTCTGCCTGGTGACCGGAGCCTCGCGGGGCATCGGCCGCGCGTGCGCGCTGCGCCTGGCTGAGGCGGGTGCGGATGTCGCGGTCAACTACCTGACGTCCCAGGCGGCGGCACGCGAGGTGGCGGAGGAGATCCGGCAGATAGGGAGGCAGGCGGCGGTGGTGAAGGCCGACGTCAGCGAGCCGGACGACGTCGAGGCCATGATCCACTTCCTCGGGGAGCGTTT
>JBBSOM010000049.1:0-10137 GCA_038259715.1 Longimicrobiales bacterium | reverse complement strand
GATGCACAACCCGGCCCGGGGCGACTTCCTCCTCCCGAACGCACGCCGTTACGGGGACTTCCTCGAAGAGTGGGGACACATCTACGAGCGCTTCGGGGTTCCCGCGGATCTCGGGCTGGCCCAGGCCGTCGTCGAATCCGGGCTTGCGGGCAAGGCGCGATCCGAAGCCCATGCCATCGGTTTTTGTCAGTGGCTGCCGAGCAATTGGAACCGGCTGAAGAAGCTGTCTCCGCACGTCATCGAAGCGGAGAACCAGACGACGCAGGCCCCTTACTGCGCCGCGTATCTGTCGGTCCTGGCCACGAAGTACGGCTCGTTCCTTCCCGCGCTGTCCGAGCACCACGCGGGCATCGTCAATGTCGGCCGCACGATGATCAACGGCAGGCGCCTCGGCGCGACCGCTTCGACGGAGCGCTACCTCGTGGGGGCCGACTTCGCGCACGATCTGCGCCAGCTTTCCCCGCGCACGTTCCGACCGCTGATCGGCTCGTACGGACCTCGCTCGTACCTGTACTCCGAGATGGTGTTCGGCAACATGGCCACGGTGGCGGCCCTGAAGGGTGTTGCCCTTCCGCAGCGCATCTTCGCGATGCGCGTAACGAGACCTGTGGCGTTGGCCGAGGTGGCGCGCGAAGCGGGCATCACGGTCGCCGAAGTGAGCCGCTTCAACCCGGCGTTGGTCCGGCAGGTACCCCGCGGAGCGAACGTATACCTCCCCGGCTACGTCGAGGCCCTCGGTCCGGACGTCTCCTTCTGGCATCGTTCGGCCACGGCGGCCTTCTCGGCGGTGATGCGGGACTTTGTCGCGCTCGACGCGACGCCGGAGCAGTGGGACGAGCCGGGGTTCGGGGTCGTTCTGAGCCACTTCCGGGATCGTTTCCGCGACACCGACTGCGAGGAGGGGGCGATCATGGCGACCGTACTCGGGTACGTGATGCAGGAGATGCCGACGGGGCATCGTATTCTGGCCGACTTCCGTACCAATCCGAAGATCGAGCAGCTGTTCGCGGAGGGTCAGCGCCTGCGGAGCACCGTCGAAAACTGAGCTTCATCGACGGAATCGCATGACATCGTTCGCAACAGGGCGGGGGCGTCAGACCGCGCGCACCCCGGGACGGCTCATGCCGCGGGTGCGCACGAGCTTGGGTGTGCTCGCTCTCGGTGCCCTGACGACCGCCTCGGGTGCGAGACTCACCGCCCAGGAGGCGCTCCCCCTCGAGGCGCTCCCGCTGGTGGAGGTGCCCGCCGCGACGGCGCCCGATTCCACCTTGCTGGCGCTCATGATCAGCGGGGATGGGGACTGGGCCTCGTCGGACAAGAAGATCTCGCGGGGACTCGCCGAACAGGGTATCGCGACAGTGGGCGTGAAGGCCAGGCACTACCTGACGAACGACCACCCGACGCCGGCGAGCGCCGCCCGCGACATGGAGGGCGTCCTGCGGACGTACCTCGGCCGGTGGCATCGCGACCGGGTCGTCCTGATCGGCTATTCCCGGGGCGCGGGCATGATGCCCTTTGTGATGAACCGACTCCCGACCGACCTGCGCGCCAAGGTCGTGGGTCTCGTGATGATCGGGGCGGTGGAGAACGCGAGCTTCGAGTTCCACCTGATCGATCTGGTCAAGAACGTGCACCGATCGACGGACATTCCGCTCCTCCCCGAAGTCGAGCGCCTGGCCGGCACGCCCATGCTGTGCATCTACGGCAAGGAGGAGCACGACAGCTTCTGCCGAACGGTGCCTCCGGACCTCGTTGAGGTCGCCGAGCATTCGGGAGGCCACCAGATCCGTGACGCCGGGAGCGTGGTCGGGACGATCCTCGACTGGATGGAGCGTGCGGCAGGGTGATGCACGTCGGCTGAGCCCCCCGACTTGAGCCTCACGGCCCTACACTGGACCCGTTGATCTCCAGATCGACGAGCTCCAGGTCGATGTAGCTGAACTCACCTTCGGGCGCGTGCCAATGGCCTTCGCCGTGGCTCATCACCGTGCGCGGACCGAAGGACTGGTATCCAGTGATCGGCGTCGACCACCGTTGGCGTGTAAACTGCTTACCCTCGGACGACATCGCCATCCGGTCGTCCGAGACGAAGTCCGCCAACTCACCCCCCTCGTTGAAGCGGAGCACCGCGCTGATGGTGTTGGCGCCGATCGTATAGTGTGCACGCACCGTATGCCCATCGATGGAATCCCAATGGATGGATGGGTCGATCAGCGCGGAAGGAGCGAGTAGGCAGAGATCGTTGAAGAGCGTCACGGTCTCGGCGCGGTCCATCTCCGGACCCCGTGCGTCCACGATCGGGATCAGCGAGAGAAGGCGCACCCGCATGCGGGCGGAGTGCTCCCGGAACTGGTGGAACACGTCGACCGGAAGCCCGGCTTTGCGTGCGTCCATGAGGAAGAAACGAGACGGTTCGTCCATGAAGTTGTACTGCTCGGCCGTGAACGGCATCCAGGGGTCGGCGGGGCCAGCCCGGATCCGGCCTCGCCACCGTGCCCGAAAATGATGCACCCGGGGCTGGCCCACGACACCCGCAACGCGCAGGTAGCGCTGCACCGGTCCGGGAAGGAGCGCCAGATCGGTCTCGGTCATTGTCGGCTCCACCACCGGCGCAGCCAGCCGCCCTTCGACCTCACGGCGGTAGGTGGCCCGGAAACCGAGCGGACCCTCAGAGGCGAAGCCGTACACGACGCCCATCAGGATGAGCACATTGGCGATGGTCCCGAACCGGGCGTCCGCCCAGGAAGTCGAGATCGCCAGTTGGGAGAGGAGCACCGCCCCGACCCCCGCGACCCACCACACGCGCGGCGCCCCGAGGAACAGCACCGCAGCCGCGAGAACGGCCAGGGCGGCGGCCAGCCAGACCACACCGCCATCCTTCGAGATGGGCTGGGTGAGTTGGGGAACTTCGGCCCAGCCGAACCCCTTCGCGACCCCGATGAAGTGGATGAGGCCGTGCACCGCGATCAGTGCCAAGAATAGCCACCGCATGACGCGCTGGTCCGCGCTAGTCCTTCTCGTCGTCCTTGAGCACGCCGCCCAGCACCATGGTGACCAGCGAGATCACGATGCTGCCGAGGATCGCGGACAGGAGTCCCGACACCGCGAGGTGAGTCGTCAACCCGGCTGTGACCCAGAGCATGACCCCGTTCACCACCAACGCGAAGAGGCCCAGCGTGAGGATCACGAACGGGAGCGAGAACAGGAAGACGATGGGCTTGAGGAGCGCGTTGACCAGGCCGAAGAGCAGCGCGACCAGCATGACGTCCCCGAAGCCCCCCGAGAGTTGGATGCCCGGTATGAACCAGGCCGCGGCCTGGAGGGCCAGAGCGTTTACGATCACACGGATGACGAAGTTGCGCATGGTCCGGTCCGATTGTGGGTGCGGTTGCGGTTGCTTCTCTGCCCTACGCGGGTCCTGCGTTGCGGGGTTCTCCCGGACGGCTCCGGGTGCTCTTGTGCCAATCGGCCATCCTGTCCGGCCAGCATGGCTGATTCGGACGTTTTGACCGAGCGGAATCGTGCTGTCCAGACCGGGAAAAATCTCGCCAAGCTTTTACGGTACATGAATTTACGATATCCAACCGTCCCTGGCACCGCCCTTGCCCTTAGTACTGCCAGAAGAGCCAAGGATATGGGGCTGCGGGGGCCCGCGCTCCTTTCTGCCGGCGACGGTAGGAAGAGCTGAGCGAAACAGTACCCCCCCAGAGCCGGGTTTCCCGCAGTCCCACCAATTGGAGTAGAGGGCGCCACGCTCCCCCCCTGGATATGGGTGGCCCCCTCGGCCCTGCGGGTTTTACCCGCAGGGCCTTCTTTTTGTCCGGTCCTCCTTCCGCGCTGATTCGTCGATTTCGACCCGGGCTTCTACCCGGCTTCCGCTCCGCGGCTTGCGGGGCAGCGGGACGTCGACAAGGCTTCACCCATGTCCTCACCAGCCGACAGCCTCATCTCCGTCCTCATTGCCGACGACGAAGAAGACCAGCGCGTCCTCATCGAGCGGCTCCTCCGGAGCGCCCAGGGCGTGCGGCACCTGGTCACCGCCGTACCGGACGGCCGCTCCGCGCTTGCCGCCCTCAGGGAGAAGGTTTTCGACGTCGCGTTGCTCGACCTGAGCATGCCCGACATCGACGGCCTCGAGGTGCTCGAGGGGATCGCCGGAGATCCGGTGCGCCCACAGGTCATCTTCGTGTCGGGACACGGCACGGTGTCCACGGCCACACGCGCCATGAAGCTCGGCGCGTACGACTTCGTGGAAAAGCCGGTGGAGCGGGATCGGTTGCTCACGCTGGTGTGGAAGGCGGCCGCGGCCCGTCGCATCCAGGCCAAGACGGAGCGCATGGAGGCCATCGTCAGCCGGGACGCCGGTGAGGTGTGCATCGTCACCGAGGACCCGCGCATGAAGGCCGCGCTGGAGTTGGTTGCGCGCGTCGCGGCTTCGGACGTTTCGGTGCTGGTGACCGGCGAATCGGGCACGGGCAAGGAACTGGTCGCCCGCGAAGTGCACCGGCTCTCGGGCAGGGACCAGGAGCCACTGGTCGCCTTGAACTGCGCGGCGGTGTCCGAGGCACTGGCCGAATCCGAGCTGTTTGGACACGAGAAGGGCTCGTTCACGGGCGCCGCATCGCGGAAGATGGGTCTGATCGAGTTGGCCGACGGCGGCACGCTCTTCCTCGATGAGATCGGCGAACTCACGCCCGCCCTTCAGGCCAAGCTGTTGCGTGCGCTGGAAACGCGCGCGTTCCGCCGGGTGGGCGGGGTCAAGGAGATCCCCACGAATTTCCGTCTCGTATCCGCGACCAACCGTCACCTCCACGACCTGGTCGACGATGGCTCATTTCGAGGGGATCTATACTACCGCATCAACGCGATCGTCGTCGACCTGCCTCCCCTGCGTGAACGCCCGGGAGATGTCCTCTTGCTGGCGCGATACTTCCTCGCGGAGCACTACCCCGGCGGCGATCCATGGGAGATCGCGGATCAGGCCGTGTCCGAGTTGCAGGCGTACGCATGGCCCGGGAACGTGCGTGAACTGCGCAACGTGATGGAGCGGGCGGCGCTCCTGAGCCGGAATCGAACGATCCGCTCGGTTGCCGTGGGTTCGCGCGGTGCGACCGACCGGTCGGTTGCCGACTCGCCTTCCTCGGCGGAACCCACGCTTCCCGTGCTCGAACTCGCGGCCCTGGAGCGCATGGCCATCGAGCAGGCGCTCGACGTCGCCGAATGGCACCAGGGCCGGGCGGCAGAACGCCTCGGGATTTCCGACCGCACACTGCACCGGAAGATCCGGGCCCTCGGGCTGGAGCGACCACGCTGAGTGCCGCGCTGCTTCGGGGGAACCCTGGCTCGTCGCGGCACGCTCGCCCAGATTGGCCCGGAAGCGGACGGACCATCCGCCGCCACCCCCCGGGAGGGCATGACCTCCCAAGGACCGGTGACTCCGACATGATTCGTCGTTTGGTTGCGAATGCGTATGCCGCCGTGCTGCTGCTGCTGCTGCTCTGTGTGGGTGCGGCGCTGGCCTCGCCCGCCGTGTCCGCGCAGGAAACGAAGGCGCCCAAAGATCCCGAGCAGGAGAAGCTTCCGCTCGAGGTGGGCCGACACCTTCGGTACACGGCCACGGAAGGCTCGTGGATTTCCCTGGACGTGAGCCCGGACGGACGGCGGATCGTCTTCGATCATCTCGGCGACATCTTCACGGTGCCGATGGAGGGTGGGCGCGCCACGCGGATCACGCGCGGCATGGGCTTCGACACGCAGCCCCGCTACAGCCCGGACGGGACGCATATCGTGTTCACGTCGGATCGGGACGGCGGCGAGAACCTCTGGATCGTGGCCACGGACCTGAGCGACACGGTGCAGGTCACGAAAGGGAAGCACGACGCGTACGTCAGTCCGGAATGGACGCCGGACGGCCAGTACGTGATCGCGAGCAAGGACGGCAAGCTCCACCTCTGGCACCGGACCGGAGGAGCCGGTGTGCAGGTGGTGAAGGAGCCGGGCAACCTGCGCACCGTCGGTGGCGCGTTCGGCACGGATCCACGGTACGTCTGGCTGAGCGCGTATCCGCGCGAGGGTAGCCTCTACAACAGCGGGATGAAGCTGTACCAACTCGCGGTCTACGACCGGGAGACCGGGACGTTGTCCATGCGCTCCGACCGCTGGGGCGGGGGCTTCCAGCCGACGCTGTCGCCGGATGGGAAATGGGTGGTCTACGGATCGCGCCATGTCGCCGACACCGGGCTGCGCATCCGCGACCTCGCTACCGGCGAAGAGCATTGGCTCGCGTACCCGGTGCAGCGGGACGACCAGGAGTCGTCCGCCCAGCGCGACGTCTATCCGGGCATGAGCTTCACCCCGGATTCGAAGGAGGTCGTGGCGACGTACGGAGGCAAGATCTGGCGCGTTCCGGTCGACGGGAGCGACCCGGTCGAGGTGCCCTTCCAGGTCGACGTGGATCTGCCCATCGGTCCCGACGTCCACTTCGAGTACGACGTCCCGGACTCGGCCACGTTCGTGGCCAAGCAGATCCGCAACGCGGTGCCGTCGCCCGACGGCGCGCGCCTCACCTTCACGGTCATGGACGACCTGTACGTGATGGACTGGCCGGACGGGACGCCCGGGCGCCTCGCCGAGGGACTCGAGGCCGTGCAACAGCACCCTGCATGGTCGCCCGACGGCCAGTGGATCGCGTTCAGCGCCTGGACCGATGCCGAAGGGGGGAGCCTCTACCGGGTGCGCGCCAACGGACAGGGTAGCGCCGAACGCCTGACGCAGGCGTCCGCGCTCTATCTGGAGCCACGTTGGTCGCCCGACGGGGCGCGCATCCTGGCCGAACGGGCGTGGGATCGGGACTACGAGGAGGCCCTCCAGCGTGGCAACCTCGGGGAGCCGACCGACCTGGTGTGGATCCCGGCGGCCGGCGGGACCGTAACGCGCGTCATGCCCTCGGGCGATCTCACGGGCTTCCACTTCACGCACGACGCCGCGCGCATCTGGGCCTTCAGCCCGGAGGACGGTCTCGTGTCGTTCCGCTGGGACGGTACGGACCGGAAGGCCTACGTGAAGGTGCGCGGGCCGACCGCCTCAGGGGGGAAGGAAGGCCAGAACGCCACTCTGATCCTGATGGCCCCCGAGGGCGATCAGGCACTCGTGCAGGTGGTGAACGACCTGTACGTCGTGACCGTCCCGTACGTCGGGGGGGACACGCCGACCCTCTCGGTGGAGAAGCCGGAGAACGCCGCCTTCCCGGCCAGGAAGCTCACCGAGATCGGCGGACAGTTCCCGGCCTGGAGCGACGACGGCCGGAAGGTGCACTGGTCCATCGGGAACGCGCACGTCGTATACGATCTCGACGCGGCACGTGCATTCGACGACAGCGTGAAGGTGGCGGCGCGCGCGGGCGCCGGCGACGCGGGAGGCGCCGGAGGTGCGCAGGCGTCCGACACGACGGCGGCGGGTGACGCGAAGAAGAAGGCGGCCCGCTTCGAGCCGTTCGAGCGCCGCGTCCGCATTGCCTACGAGCGGGACATCCCCCAAGGGGTCGCGGTGCTGCGCGGGGCGCGCATCGTGACGATGCGTGGGGACGAAGTCATCGAGGACGGCGACATCGTCGTGCGGAACAACCGCATCGTGGACGTCGGCGCGCGGGGGAGCGTGACCGTGCCTGCCGGCGCCGAGGTCATCGACGTGTCCGGAAAGACCATCGTGCCCGGCTTCGTGGACGTGCACGCCCACCTGCGGGCGGCCTACGAGTTCCACCGGACGCAGCCATGGTCGTACGCGGCGAACCTGGCGTATGGGGTGACGACGTCGCGGGACCCCCAGACGGGCACCACGGACATCCTGACGTACGAGGACGAAGTCCGCAGCGGGCGGATGCTCGGGCCCCGCCTCTACTCGACGGGTCCAGGGGTCTTCTCCAGCGAGAACATCCAGAGCCTCGACCACGCCCGCGACGTGCTCACCCGCTACTCGGGCTACTACGACACCAAGACGATCAAGATGTACGGTGCGGGGAACCGCGAGCAGCGCCAGTGGATCGTGCAGGCCGCGCGTGAGCTACGACTGATGCCGACCACCGAGGGGAGTCTCGACCTCGAGGACAACCTGACGATGGCGCAGGACGGGTACTCGGGTGTCGAGCACAACTTCCCGGGCATGCCGCACTACGACGACCTGGTCCACCTGCTCGTCGCTTCGCGGACATCGAACACGCCGACCATGCTGGTGACATACGGCGGCCCGTGGGCCGAGAACTACTTCTACAGCCGAGAAAATCCTTTCGAGAACGCGAAGCTCCGCACGTTCACGCCCTTCGAAGACGTTCAGCAGCGCACGCTCCGCCGTCCGGGCCCGACGGGCGCCGGGTCCAACGGATGGTTCCAGGAGAACCAGTATCCGTTTCCCCTGATCGCCGACTTCGAGGACCGGGTGGTGAAGGCGGGCGGGCTCAGCGGCATCGGGGGCCACGGCCAACTCCAGGGCCTCGGCTACCACTGGGAGATGTGGGCGTTCGGATCGGGGCGGAACGTGACACCGCACGACGTGCTTCGCGTCGCGACGATCATCGGCGCCGCGTCCATCGGTCTGGATGACGAGTTGGGCTCGTTGGAGCCGGGCAAGCTCGCCGACCTCGTCATCCTCGACGGGAATCCGCTCACCGATCTGCGTCAGACCGACTCCGTCGATCGCATCATGAAGAACGGCCGCCTCTACGACGGCGACACCCTGGACGAGGTGTGGCCGCGCCGGCGCAAGGCCGGCCCGTTCTATTGGCAGAAGGATCCGGCCAAGCCCGACACGCGGGCTGGCATCCGATGAGGGCGCGGTTTCGGCGCCTCGGGAGCTGACGGTACCGCCATGGAGATCGTCGAACTGGGTGCGCTCATCGTGGTGGGGATGGACGTGCAGACCACGTTCCAGGGTCTGTGGCGGGCGGTGCCGCGGGCCTGGAACGTGTTGTTCGACAGCGCGTCCGAGATCAGGCATCGGGTGGCGCCGACCTTCGTGGATGTCCGCGTGGAGGTGGTGGACGGCATCCACCACCAGGTGGTGGGCGCCGAGGTCTCCGCGGTGGACGATCCTGTACCCGAGGGAATGCGTGCGATCGAACTGCCCGCGAGTCGGTACGTGCACCATCGGCACGAGGGGTCCATCACCGCGATCCCCTCGGCCTTCGAAGACATGATCGACTGGGTCCGCAGCGAGCGGATCATCATCGGCGACGTCCGGATCGACAGGGGCTACACGCGAGGTTTCCACGAGCGCGTGCACGACCTCTACCTGCGCATCGCGGAGTGACTCCGTGAGGACTCGGCTACGGGTGGCCGGGGGATGGGTGGCTGCGTGGACCGCGATGCGGGCTGTAGCGTGGATCGCGATGTTGGCAATGGCGCCGTCCTCGGCGTCCGCTACGCCTATCCAGTCGGACGTGGCCTTCCCGCCCGAGGTATACGCCGGGCGTCGGGCACGACTCATGGATTCCCTGAACGCGCCGATCGTCGTGCCGGGGGAGTACATGATCCGAGCCGAAGGCGTGAAGAAGCAGGACCCCAACTTCTTCTACCTGACGGGGGTCGAGTCCCCATACGCGATCCTTGTCATGGCGCCCGACGGACGTGGTGGCCGGAGGGAAGCGCTCTTCCTGCCGGGGCCGCGCGACTTCGCCGGCGCGCAGTACCCCTACCAGGACGAGCGCCTGAAAGGGGCCGCGTGGAACCGGATGATCCGGCGGCTGTCGCCGGGCCCCGCGGCCGAGGCGGCCACGGGCATTGCCGAGACGTATGGCCTGGACGACTTCGCTCACGAGTTGACGACGCTTGTCGGCTCGGCCGGCACGATCTACTTCCTGAAGGACACCGACGACCTGTACGCGCCGCCCGGCCTCGACGCCCCGCTGAGCATACGCCGGCAGCTCGAACGCTCGGTCGCCAGCCTGCTGCCGGGTCGCACCCTGGCCGATGCCGGCCCCGCCGTGGAACGCCTGCGCGTGTTCAAGGACCGCTGGGAGATCGAGGCGCTGCGGAAGGCGGCGAACATCAGCGCCGATGGCCTGATCGAGGCCATGCGCCGGATCCGTCCCGGCATGAACGACCTGGAAGTCGCGGGGATCATGGAATGGACGTGGAAGCGCGAGGG
>JBBSOM010000048.1:0-10219 GCA_038259715.1 Longimicrobiales bacterium | reverse complement strand
GAGTTCGGGAAGGCTCCGGGGTAATCGGTGCCGACGTCCTCGGTCTTCTGGGCCACCCGCGTATGCTTTCCGTTGGTCTCGCTCATGACACGCATCCCCTTCAGGCAGGCGGTGCAGACAGCGACGGAGACGCGAACGGCCACAGGCGACGCACGTCGCCCACGGCCACCAGGGGACGGGAAGCCTCTCAGGACTCCCCGATCGCCGCGCTCCCTCCGCCGGTCTGAACCGGATCAGGTTCCAAGGGTCGTTCTCAATCCCGGGTTTCGTCGGCGTCGTCCTGATTCGCCCATGCGTCCCGTGATGCCCCTGGCGGCTCCATGGAAGCTAGGAGCCTGCCCGGGGAACACAATAGGGCGGGCGCACAAGGGCCGCCCGCCGTCACATGATTGGCGCGTGAACCCCTTGTTATATATATACCAATCGCTATATTTCTATTCACTGATACACGACCCAATCGGGTCCGAGAACTAGGCAGGTGTCATATGGCCGTGATCGACGTGACAGACGCCACCTTCGACGAGCAGGTGGCCAACAGTGAAGGCGTGACCGTGGTGGACTTCTGGGCTCCCTGGTGTGGTCCGTGCCGGATGGTCGGACCCGTCATCGAGGAGCTGTCCGAGGAGTACGCGGGCCGCGTCCGCTTCGCCAAGGTGAACGTGGACGACAACCAGCAGACCGCCGGTTCGTTCGGAGTCCGCTCCATCCCGACCATCGGCTTCTTCAAGGACGGAGAACCGGTCGGCGGCGTGGTCGGAGCGCACCCGAAGGAAGCCCTCCAGCAGGTGATCGACGACGTGCTCGCGGGGAAGGTCGAAACCGCCTGACTTCCGGAGCACTGCCGGCGTTTCGGGCGGCCGCTCCTCCCGGCCCTTTTCCTGGTCCGGGAGGGCGGCCGCTGTCGTTCGACCCTCGCGCGCGGTGGGTCAGTGCGCGGTCGCCGCCTCCTGCTCCGTCTTTCGTTCAGCCGCCACCTTCCGCGCCACAGGGTCGGGCGCGGGCTCATAGCCCGCCAGGCGCCGGGTGTGCGCCGCGCGGCCCTGCGTCATCGAGCGCAGGAAAGAGGCGTACTTGTAGAGTTCCGACTCGGGCACCATGGCCCGAATGGTCGTCCGGCCACCGTCGGGGTCCATGCCGAGCACCTTACCCCGTCGCGACGTCAGGTCGCCCATGATGTCGCCCAGGTACTCGTCGGGCGTGGTTACGGCCACCTCGACCACCGGCTCGAGCAATATGGGCCGGCACCTTTCCGCCACGCTCCGGAACGCCTGGGATCCGGCCAGCTTGAAGGCGATGTCGGACGAGTCCACCGAGTGGTACGAGCCGTCGTAACACTCCGCTGCAAAGTCGACCACCGGGTACCCTGCGACGATGCCCCGCTCGGCCGCCTCCTGGACGCCGCGATCCACGGACGGCAGATACTTTCCCGGGATCACCCCGCCCTTGATCGCGTCGACGAACTCGTAACCCTCGCCGCGGCCCCTGGGCCGGAGTCGCACCCAGCAGTCGCCGAACTGCCCTCGACCGCCGGACTGCTTCTTGTGCTTGCCCTGGCCCTCCGCCTCTGCCGAGATCGTCTCGCGGTAGGCGATCCGGGGCTGCTCCGTCTCGACGCGCACGCCGTACTTACGGGCCATGCGCTCGAACTGGACGTCGAGGTGCAACTCACCCACGCCGCGCGCGATGGTCTGGTGCAATTCCGAGTTGAACGATGCCGAAAAAGTCGGGTCCTCCTCGTGAAGCTTCGGAATGACTTCGCCGAGCTTGTCTTCGTCGTTACGTGTTGCGCCCCGGATCGCGATGCGGGTGTCCGCGGCCGGAAACGCGATCGGCCGAAGCGCCACCGGGCGTTCCCGGGTACACAGCGAGTCGTTCGTGTGCGTGTGCTTGAGCTTGGCCACGACCCCGATGTCGCCCGCGTGGAGGGTACCGACCTCGACACGCTCCCTGCCCTGCGGGATGCTGAGGTGGTTCAGCTTCTCCGTAGCCCCGTCCGACGCGTTCACGACCTCCATACCGTTGGTGATCTTGCCGGAGAAGACGCGGAAGTACGACAGCTCTCCGACGTGCGGCTCGGCAGCGGTCTTGAAGACGAGCGCCGCCAGTGTCTCCTGGTCGCTGGCGTGCACCTCGATGTCCTGGTCGAGACCGGGACGATGCGCGGCTTCGGGCGGCGCCTCTGTGGGCGCGGGGCAAAGTTCGACGATCTTCTTGAGGAGCGCACGTATCCCATAGGTCAGAGGCGCCGAGCCGCAAAAGACCGGAAAGGAGTCGCCCCTCGCCATCGCGCGCGCCATCGCGTCGATGGCTTCTTCACGCGAGATGTGTCCGCCTTCGAGGTACGACTCGAGCAGCCTCTCGTCGGTCGTCGCGAGAGACTCCTGGAGCTCAGTCGCCCACTTGGACTCGCGCTCCTTGTACTCGGGCGGGACGTCGTTCTCGTCGTACGCACCGGATGTCGTGCCCTTCGTGAAGAGGTGCGCCTTCTCGCTGAACAGATTGATGATCCCGTGGAAATCGGCGCCCTCGCCGACAGGGATCTCCACCGGAAGCGCGCGCTCCGTCAGACGTTCCTTGATCTGCTGATAAACGCCCGCGAAATCCGCGTTCTCCCTGTCCATGTTGGAAACAAAAAAGATCCGGGGGATTCCCCGGGTCTCGCAATACTCCCAGACGCGCTCCGTTCCCACCTCGACGCCGGAGGTGGCGCTGACGACAAGGATCGCGGCGTCCGCCACCCGTACGGCCGAAAGCGCTTCCCCCGTGAAGTCGAGGTATCCCGGCGTGTCGAGGAGATTGATCTTGGTGTCGAGGTGTTCAGCGTAGGTCGGCGTGAGCTGGATGCTGATCCCGTGCGCATGCTCTTCAGGTGCGTGCATCGTATGCGCGGTCCCGTCGTCCGGCTTTCCGTGACGCTTGGAGGTGCCCGACACGAAGCAAAGGGCCTCGACCAGGCTGGTCTTGCCCGAACCCCCGTGGCCAAGGACCGCAACGTTGCGGATGCGGTCCGTGGTGTATTCCCTGGCCGATGCCATCCCGTTCTCCTTCGATGCATCGAGGCCCGCCCGCGCCGACGCACGGGTCGACGGCGAGCGGCCCCGGTGGAAACCTGTATCGGATCGTAGACAGCCCCGGAAAGGGACGCAAGCCGGGAAATACCCGACAGGAATTCCTGTGCCGGGGGGCGCCCGACAGCCTCGGTCAGGCTACTTCTTCGAGCGGAACGCGCGCCCGACCATCTCGGGGGCGAAGAGGCCGGCCTCTCCGGTGGTGGCATAGCGGTACAGAGCGGCTGTGTAGATGCCCTTGAGGGCGGACACGAACAAGCCGAGGAAGCAGAAGCCGAGCACCGCGATCCCGACCGCACCGACGGCCGCCGCCGGTGCGATCTGAGCCGCGACCCAGATCAGCGCCGCCGAGACGAAGAGCCAGGACAGCCCCATCAGCGTAACCGCCCAGCCCATACCGAAGTTGCCGACCACCTGCTCGCCCCACGTCTTCCTGAACAGGGCGCCGCTCTCCTTCACCGCGTCGATGGGGCCGACGTTCTTCGTCACCAACACGGGAACCGCGAGATAGGTCGCCAACGTCCACCCCATTCCGACCAGACCGACGACCATCCGTCCCACGAAGCCGGATTTCTCGGAGATGAAGCGCAAGACCATCCCCACCGTGGCGGCCAGCGCGGCGTAACCGAGGATGGGGCCCATGCGGCTCGCGGCAATCGAGAGCCCATCGGACACCGAGGGGTCTCCCCCGTCCAGACGGATGAGCGCCGCACCGACCAGGGCCGAGTTGAAGAAGAAGATGACCGTGTACAGCACCAGGTAGAACAGGAAGCCGACCACGTACCCGAGGTAGGCGCCCTTGCCCTCCCTGAAGATCTCGACGCCCCCCGTCACGACCAGCGGCACCATGAAGCTCGCAATCACGAGTACGGTGGCGATCCCCGACATGAGGGGAAACACCATCAGTTCCTTGTCCAGACGAAGCACGTTGGCGCTCGACTTCACGAGCGCCCAACTGTTCGAGAAGCTGCCGGCCATCGTTCGGTCCTCCAAGATCGGTCGAAGTGCGAAGGGACACGGGGTGGGTCCCGTGTCCCTGCTGATACGTAGCTCTGGGCCGGACTCTTCGCGAGCAGCCCGCCGTGGTCGCGCCCGCTTGGTCCGGGCGGACTTCTAAGAGCCTACCCGGTCGGCCTCCGCTTCCGTCGCCACGAGCTTGCCCGTCTTGATCTCGAGCACGATGCGGTCGACGTCGTACACCACGTCGAGCGCGCTCAGGATGCCGCGCACGTCCACCGCCACCGCCCGATTGATCTCGGGCAGGTAGATGTAGTCGCCCGGAAGACTCTCGATGTTGCCGTCGAATACGATCCCGACCACGTCGAGGTCCTTGTTCAGTACCGGGGAGCCGGAGTTGCCACCGATGATGTCCGCCGTGAACACGAAGTCGAGCGGTGTGGACAGGTCGAGTCCGTTCGGCACCGGGAGCCAGCGCGGAGGAAGCGCCCAATCGTCGCGCCCCGATCCGGCAAATGAGAAGTGCCGGTCGTACATGCCGTACAGCGTGGTGTGCCACGGTGCGATGGTGCCGTTGTAGGGGTAGCCCTTGACCACGCCGTCGGCGATGCGCAGGGAGAACGTGGCATCCGGCGGCACGGTGGTTCCGTACACGGCGAAGCGCGCGCGCCCGAGCTGGGCCGAGACCTCAGCCTCCTCCGGGAAGACCTGCGACACCCCCTGCTGGAACTGGATGAACTCGGGCAGGTAGCCCCGTACGACCTGGAGCGCGGGATCCGTCAACTGGACCTGGTCCGCTTCGATGGCCGCGACCGCCTTGGCGGAGTCGGCCAGCACGCTGCCCTGTTCGATCGTGCTCGCGGCGCCCTCCGGCGAGCGTCCCTGGAGAATGCTCTGCACGAATGGGGCGTCCTGGCCGTAATAGTGGATGAAGTCACGGAAGCGCGCGGCCATGTACCCTTCGTCGAGTTCGTCGGGCTGATCCGGCACCTTCTTGAACTCCTCCACCAGGCCGTCCACCTGATCCTCGGGCGCCCCGCCCCGACGGGCGTTCAGGATCTGGAACGCCATGAGCGCGCGGTAGAGCGTGGCGGACGCCATGTTTCCGCTGGTCAGCGCAAGGAACGCGCCGAAGCCCTCCTTGCGCTGGCGCTTCTGATCCTGCAGTTCCGCCATGCGGTGGTCGAGGTCGCCGTACTGCGCCTCCAGCGCGGAGTCGGCCGCGAGCGCCTGCTCGAACTTCTTCTGTGCGTCCCTGCGTCGGGCGAGGATGAGCGGATCCTCCATGCCGCGGATCTGGCCGGCGTACGCCTTCTCCGAATTGCTGAGTTCGAAGTAGCCGTTTTCCAGGTCGCGCGACTTGGCCACGTCAGGGTGGCTCTCCATGAAGTCCTTCAGCACCTCCATGCGCGAGCGCAGCAGTTCGAGCACCCCGCGATCACTCACGTCCCTACGGAACTCGAGTTCGGCCACGGTCTGCAGGCGGCTCGTCGAGCCCGGGTTGCCGACGACGAAGACCGCGTCCCCTTCCGACATCCCCTTCGTGGCGACGTGGAAGTAATGGTCGGTATGGAGCGGCGCGCCCTGGTCGTCGTACAGGCGGAAGAAGGAGAAGTCGAGGTTGTAGCGCGGGTAGGTGAAGTTGTCCGGGTCGCCTCCGAAGAAGCCGATCTGGACCTCGGGCGCCATCACGAGCTTGGCCTTCGTGTAGCGGTGGAAGACGTACGCTTCCGTGCGCGCTCCGGCATAGAGCGAGACCATCTCTACGAAGACGCCGGCGTCCTCGCCCCCTCGCTCCTCGGTGATGCGGGTCTTGATGCTGTCCAGGACGCTGTCCCGCGCCGTGCCGCGCGCGGGCATCGCCACCGCGTCGAGCTTCCCGTCGACCTCATGGGTGACGTCGACGATGTCGATGAGTTGGTCGGCCGTGAAGTCGTGGATCTCCCGCTCGTCCGCAAGGTTCTTCGCGTAGAACCCGTCCTTCAGGAAGTCCTCGCCGTTCTTCTGCACCTGGGTGACGAACTCACGGGCGCAGTGATGATTGGTCATGACCAGACCGTTCGGCGACACGAACGAGGCGGAACATCCCGGGATGCGCAGGGCGCCCAACCGCGCCTTCGCAAACCATGCCGAGTCGGGGTGGAATCCGTACGTCTCGGCGAAGTAGTCGGTCGGGGGGAACTCGAACGTCCACATCTTCCCCTGATCGAACTTCCCGGCGTGGACCGTGTCCAGATCGACACCGTACACCATGGGCTTGGCGACCGGCTGAACGCTCTGGCCCGGCGCGGTATCCGTGCGCACCGTCGGGATGTCCGTCCCCGTCCGCGCACCCGGCGACGCCTGAGGGGCCGGAGCCGCGGGAGCGGCCGGCTGGGGTCCACCGCCCCCGCAGGCGGACAGCAGGGCCACGAGCCCTAGCGCCGGGAGCGTCCATGTCCTCACGATGCGTCGCGACCGTTCGTGCATTCTATTCCTCTCAGGGAGCCAGTCCGGCGTGTGTTTTTTTGGCCCGTTTCCAACCCCGGAGACGGAGCGTAGGTCCGTTCCTGCGAGGCACGCGGAGCGCGCATCAGGATGATCACGACGGCCACGCCGAGCGGTCGCGGTAAGGCGATGAGGTGACCCTCCTCTAACAGTTCGCCTGCCGCACACAGGAGAGCACCTTGAGGGCACGTTCGTCCCCGATGCTATAGAACACGTGCACGCCGTCCTTTCTGCGTTGCAGGATGCTCTTGTCCCACATCGTCGTGAGGTGCTGGGACGCGATGGCCTGCTCCACGCCCAGCGTCTCGTAGATCTCGGTCACGCTCGCCTCACCGACCCGCTCCAGGACGTCCAGGATGCGTAAGCGAAGCGGATGGCCCAGACAACGGAGCACGTAGGCCGTGCTCTCCACGGCCGCGTCGGTCAGGATCTCCCCGCTGGCTCCCATACGTCGTCTCCCCTGAATCAATGATATATAGATATTACTATATATTAAGACGAAGTCAATGCCACGTGGCAAGCGGTGAGCGCCCCTCAGTTCGCCCGGTGCTTCCTGGAAACCTCGTCCAGGAGCTTCAACTCGTCGGAAGTCAACGAGGCCATGCCCTGCGCGGAGATCTTGTCCAGCACTTTGTCGACGGCGTCGTAGAGCGCCTTGTCCTGCTTGCGGGCGGACTCGGGCACACCCTTCCCGGCCTGAAGACCTTCCTCGTTTTCGTCCCTCGGGACGATGGCGAAGTGGCGACGGCGCACGGCGGTCGTGACGGTCCCGAGGCGTGCACCGGATCGTCCGCCTGTCTTCAGGTAGAGGAAGCCGGTGACGATGCCGCCGAGGTGCGCGAAGTGGGCGATGCCCCCTCCGGCCGACCCATCGAACGCGCTCATGACGCTGATCACGAAGAAGAACGCGACGAGCCACTTGGCCTTCACCGGGAAAATGCCCCAGATGTAGATCGGAGTGTCCGGCCAGTTCATCGCGAACGCGAGCAGAAGCCCGTAGATCGCGGCTGACGCGCCGATGACCGCGGCGGGCAGGAAGAAGAAGCTCAGCGCGACGCCGCCCATCCCACAGATCACGTAATACTTGAAGAACTCGCGGCCGCCCCAGTGGCTCTCCAGCGGCGGACCGAAGAAGAAAAGCATGAGCATGTTCATCGCGATGTGCATGAAGCCACCGTGGATGAACATGTAGGTGAAGGCGCCCCAAGGACGGACGAAGATCCGCGCCGGTTGGAAGGCGAACCAATCGATGGCGAAGCGCTGTCCCACCAGAAGCGTGACGCCGAACGCCACCGCATTGGCGATCAGCAGCCGCTTCACCACGGGGGTGAGCATGCCGCCGAACCCGAAGCTCCTGGTCCTGTAGGCCATCGTGCGATCCGCCTCTTCGTTTCCCTGTCGTGGGCCAATGTCAAAACCCCCGGCACGTGGGCAGGTTCCGGACGGGACCCTGCATGCCTCGTTGCTCGCCCGTCAGGGCTGCTGCGCGCCTGCTTTCCTTGCCGCGGCAAGGCGCGCGATGCGGTCGCACAGTTCCGGAAACGCGATCCCCGCGGCTCGGGCGGCTTTGGGGAGCAGGCTGTTCGAGGTCATGCCGGGGAGCGCGTTGGCCTCGAGACACCAGGCAGTCCCCTGCTCGTCGACCATGAAGTCGATTCGTGAGAAGTCCCGCATCCGGAGCGCGCCGTGCGCCCGAAGCGCCAATTCTTGCAAAGCCTTTGCCAGGTCGGCTGGGACATCCGCCGGGAAGATCTCCCTGGCCAGTCCGGGCTGGTACTTGCACGCGTAGTCGAAGATCTCGTGTTCAGGGACGATCTCCCCTACGGGAAGCGCCTCCTTTCCGAGGATGCCCACCGTCAGCTCCCGTCCCCGGATGTAGCGCTCGAAGAGAACGACGTCGTCCCAGTGGCGACTCTCTTCGATGGCCGCCTCCAACTCGGCCCGGTCGTGCGCCAGCGTCAGGCGCAGCGACGAGCCACCCGCGGAAGCCTTCACGATGACGGGCAGGCCCAAAGCGGCCTCGACGACATCGGCATCCGGGGTACCGGTGAGCCAGTCGGGCGTGCGGACACCGGCGTCCCGCAGGAGTCGCTTGGTGACCTCCTTGTCCATGGCCAGGGAACAGCCCAGGCGGTCGCTTCCGGTGTACGCGACCCCGGCCACGTCGAGGAGGGCCTGGATCGTACCGTCCTCGCCCGAGCCTCCGTGAAGCGCCAGAAAAAAGACATCGGCTTCCTCCACCGCTGGGTCGCGCGTCAGCGCCACCGTGTGGCCTTCGTCGAGCAGGTCGAGATCCGCGTACGCCGGAGGAGCGGCGCGCACGCCTTCGGTGAGAAGGCGGCGCTCCTCATCGGGTGCCAGGACCCCCCGCACCGTGTCGACCGCTACCACCTCGTGACCGGCCTCGCGCAGGGCCCGGGCGACCTGGGCGCCGGATGAAAGCGAGACCTCGCGCTCGTCGGAGGTCCCCCCCATCAGGACCGCGACCCTCATCGACCCGCACCGCCCACAACCGCGGCCGCCCGCGTCAGGGGGTGGCCCCGGTGAGCGCGCGCACGATGTCGTATCGGGTCACGATCCCCGTCAGCGCGCCCTCTTCACGCACCAGGCACGCGTCGTTACCGCGCTGAAGCAGGCGGGTCACCTCATCGGCGTCTGCGTACGCGTCGAGTACCGGGTACGGAGCACCCATGACCGACTCCACCTTGTCTTCCAGCACGGCCGGTTCCGCGATGACGCGGGACATCAGTTCGCTTTCGGAAATCGACCCGACGCACGTGCCGTCGCGCAGCACGGGAAGCTGCCCGATGTCGTGGGCGGTGATCGTGCTGAGCGCCATGCGCACCGAGGTGCTGGACTGAACCGCGATGAGCCCCGCGTCGCGGGGTTTGGCCTGGACCATCTCCTGCAGCGTTCGGCGCTTCGCCCGCGGAAGGAAGCCGTTCTCGCGCATCCAATCGTCGTCGAAGCCCTTGCTCAGGTAGTGCTCGCCCCAGTCGCACAAGACCGCCACCACGAACGCGTCGGGATCGTCGATTTCCCGGGCCACCTGCACAGCCGCGTGAACGATCAGGCCCGAGGAACCGCCCACGAAGAGTCCCTCCTCACGGGTCATGCGGCGCGCCATGAGGAAGGAGTCCGCGTCGCTCACCGTCACGTAATCGTCGATGAGTTCCAGATCGAGCGTGCCCGGGATCTTGTCGTTCCCCAGGCCCTCGACCTTGTAAGGGTAGCCCTCGATGCTGACACCGGTATGGAAGAAAGGCGCGATCATCGAGCCGTCGGGGTCCACACCCACGATTTTCACGTCTGGGTTCTTCTCCTTGAGATAGCGGGCCGTGCCGCTGATCGTCCCCCCGGTGCCCGCACCGGCGAAGAAGTGCGTGATCCGGCCTTCGCTCTGCTCCCACAACTCCGGCCCCGTGGTGCGGTAGTGCGCCTCCGGATTCGCCGGGTTGTCGAACTGGTTGGCAAGGACCGCGCCAGGCGTTTGGGCCGCGATCGTCCTGGCCTTCATCACGTAGTTCTCGGGGTGGTCCGGCGCGACGGCGGTGGGGGTGATGATGACCTCCGCGCCGAAGGCCCGCAGGAGCTTCACCTTCTCATGGCTCATCTTGTCAGGCATCGTGAAGATGCATCGATAGCCCTTGATGGCCGCCGCCATGGCGAGCGCCAGCCCGGTGTTCCCGCTGGTGCCCTCGACAATG
>JBBSOM010000047.1:0-10282 GCA_038259715.1 Longimicrobiales bacterium | reverse complement strand
GACGGGGACGGGTGGTTCCACACCGGAGACGTCGGAGAGCTCGACGAGGATGGCTTCCTTCGAATCACGGACCGGAAGAAGGACCTCATCGTCACCGCCGGCGGTAAGAACGTCGCGCCCCAGCCCATCGAGAACCGCCTCAAGGCCAACCCCTACGTAGAGCAGGCGGTTCTGGTCGGGGACCGGCGAAAATTCGTGTCCCTGCTGGTGGTGCCGACGTTCACGAAGCTGGAGGCATGGGCCGGCGAGAAGGGGATCACGTGGGTCGATCGGGCGGATCTGTTGCACGAGCCCCGGGTGATCAAGCACATGGAGGAGCAGGTCGCGGGAGAGTTGGACGGCCTCGCGTCGTTCGAGCGACCGAAGAAGATCGCGCTTCTCGAGGACGAATTCTCGATCCAGAACGGCCTCATGACGCCGACGCTGAAGGTGAAGCGGCGCGCGATCCAGGAGCGTTTCAAGGATCTCATCGACGACTTCTATGGTGACGAGGCCGCGGACGCAACGATCCGCTGACCCGTTCGAGGACCATGGCAACCGACGTCCGTACGATTCTGGTCGCGGCGCCCGACGCGGCGACCGGGGAACACCTCGGTCGCGCACTGGTGCAAGAACGACTTGCCGCGTGCGCGAACATTGTGCCCGGGGTCGTGTCGCTCTACCGATGGCAGGGGGAGCTGCGCCGCGAAACCGAAGTGCTGATGGTCGTGAAAACGACCCAGGAGCAGGTGGAAGCCGTGTGTGCGCGTGTGGTTGAGTTGCACCCCTATGACGTGCCGGAGGTGTTGGCGCTTACCGTCGACGCCGGGCACACGCCGTACCTGGATTGGGTGCGGGCGGAGGCCGTCGGATTGTGAGCAGACGAAAGCGGAAAGACAGCGAGAAGCTGGGGCTCGAGTTCGAGGGCCCCGCGCAGGGGGACCTGCTCGCGGAGGTCGAGGGTGTCGAGGGCGAAGATGTGACTGTAGAGGACGGGGAGGCGGCCGTCGGGGATGAATCCGAAACCGCCGCCGTCCCAGGCGAAATCGAGCCGGAACCACACGTCACCGACGAGCCCGAGCCGCCCGTGTCGGAGGCCCCGCCCGGGGAGAATGCGCCTCCGGCCGACGACCGCCTCACCCGCGCCAAAGAGAAGGTCCAACAGGGTAAGGTTCAGGAGGCTGTCGAAATCTACCGGTCCGTCCTTGCCCAGAACCCGGCCAATCTGAAAGCCCGGAACAACCTCGGTGCGCTCTACGAGGCGCTGGGCCAGTATGACCTGGCGCTCGAGCAATTCGAGGCTGCCGCACGCATCGAGCCCGAGAACGTGGAGGTGCTCATAAACCTGGGCTCGACCCTCGCGCATCAGGCCCATTACGACGCTTCGGATGCCGTGCTGCGCCGCGCGATGCGTCTGTCGCCGGACAACGTCGAGGCTCACGCGAGCCTCGGGGTGCTCTACTTCCGTCGGGGTCTGTACGCCCAGGCCGAGGCGGAGTTGCGCTGGGTCTGCGAGCGGGATCCAGAGCACGGGAACGCCTTCTTCTACCGTGGCGAGGCCCTGAACCGGCTGGGTCGCGTCGATGAGGCGATGGCGGCGCTCGAGGAGGTGACCGCGCTACAGCCCGACAACGCGAAGGCGTACTATACCCTGGGCATCCTCTACGACCGCAAGCATCTTCCGGAGGAGGCTGCGGTCATGTACAAGCGGTTCAGGGAGTTGCGAAAGGGGTGATCCAGGTCGTCGTCGGGAGTCTCGCGTCTCAGGAAGTAGAGGGCGTCGTCTGCCCGATCCGGTCCGATCTGACGCCCCTGACCGCAGGAGCCCGAGACGTACTGCACCTGGCGGGCGCCCGCGTCGGTGAGCGACTACGGCAGCTCGGGGCGCTTCCGGTGGGCGGCGCGGTCATTACCCCGGGCGGAGGGTTGGGCGCGGCGTTCATCATCTACGTGGTGACGACTTCCGAAGAGGAGTCCGAGACCTCCATGTCGGTCCAGAAGGCACTGCGGAACGCACTCCGGCGCGCGGCGGACTGGGAGATGGCGGCGCTGGCGCTCCCACCTCTCGGCGCCGGGGTCGGTCACATGGAGCCGGAAGAGGCCGCACGCGCCCAGGTCGAGATCCTGGGGAATCACCTCGACGAGGGACGCCCTCCGCTCGAGTTGACCATCGTCGCGGCGAGTGAGTACGAAGCGGAGGTCTTCCGTCGCCAGGTGGGCGACCTGTCGCGTGACCGCGCTTCGATCCGGCCGTGAGGAGCGGAACCGCCGGGATCGGGGTGCCGTGAAGCGGCGCACCGTGGGAGGCGCGATCCTGCTCGTCTGGCTCGGCATGGTCGGCTGGCAGATCCGCGATGAGTACTTCCAGCCGGAACTGACGCGATTGGCTGAAGCCGCGCTCTCGCTGGCACCGGGCGTCAACTTCTATACGCTGACCATGGGTGGCCGCTCGGTCGGGCAGGCCACGTCGCGCCTGGATACCCTCCCCGACGGCTTTGTCCTGGAGGACTTCATGAACCTCCAATTGCCCGCGCTCGGCCAGACCGGGGTCGCCGTCGCGCGCACGAGCGTGAAGCTGAGCTCTGCGCTGGAGATGCAATCCTTCTCGTTCTCTCTCGACAGCGACGTGGGCCGCTTCGAGGCCGCCGGTGCCGTGGGTGCGGACACGACCCTGTCCGTGACCATCAAGTCGGCCGGCAGTGAGCAGCACCTCAACTTCCGGCTCGACCGGCCCCCGGTCTTCTCGTCCGTGGTGCCGATCCGGCTCGCGGTGGGCGAAGGACTGAAGGCCGGTGAGACGGTGCGCTACCCGGTTTTCGACCCGACTACGCTGAGCACCCGCACCGTCGAGGTCCACGTGCTGAACTCAGACACGTTCGTCGTGCCGGACAGCGCGGCCCTCGACCCGGCCACCGGCCGCTGGGCTCCGGCCCACTACGATTCGATCCCGGCCTGGCGCGTCACCGAGTCCTTCGGCGGGGTGGTGGTGGAGAGTTGGATCGATGAGGACGGCCGCATCCTCCAGTCCTCCAGCCCGCTCGGCTTCAGCATGGAGAAGACCGAGTACGAACTGGCGCGGCAGGCCCAGGACGATGCACGCCTCGCGGATGCCGGTTCCACGGTCGGGGGTGATGTGATCCTCAGCACCGCGGTGCAGAGCAACGTCGATCTGGTCGACGTGAAGCAGTATGACGAGTTGCGCTTCCGCCTCAGCGGCGTGGATCTGTCGGGCTTCCAGCTCGACGGCGGCCGTCAGAGCCTGCACGGCGACACGCTCGTCGTACGCAGGGAGAAATGGGATGCGCTCGACCCCGGATATCGTCTTCCGTATGGGCGCATGGACCTGGCGGCCGAACTGGCGCCCGAACCCCTCATCCAGAGTGACGATCCGCGAATCGTGAAGGAGGCCCGGGGGGTCGCGCGGCGGGCATCGTCGCGTCAGGACCCCAAGGAGGTGGCGTCCGAGCTGACGCGCAACGTGTATCGACGGCTGAAGAAGAAGATCACCTTCAGCGTGCCCAACGCCGTGCAGGTCCTGGACACCGAGCAGGGCGACTGCAACGAGCATACCGTCCTGTACGTGGCGATGGCCCGGGCACTCGGCCTTCCCGCGCGCACGGCGGTCGGCCTGGTCTATGTGAACGGCGCCTTCTTCTATCACGCGTGGCCCGAGGTCTGGCTGGGCGAGTGGGTCGCGATGGACCCGACGTTCGGACAGGTGCCGGCCGACGCCTCGCACATCCGCTTCGTCGTGGGCGGCCTGGCCGAGCAGGTGGAGATCGTCCGGCTCATCGGCAACCTCCATATCGACGTGCTGAACTCCCCCGAGGCAAACCCCTGATCCCGACGACGCGAGGACACGCATGAGCGAACGAGATGCGACCCCGGCCCCCGTCGGCCGTGGCGAGATGCTTCGATTGGAGGGCGTCGTAAAGCGCTACGGCCGCTTTACCGCGGTCGCGGGGTTGAACCTGACCGTCGGGCGCGGCGAGATCTTCGGTTTCCTCGGGCCCAACGGCGCGGGAAAGACCACGACGATTCGTATGGCCGCGGGCGTGCTCCGGCCGACCGAAGGCCGCATCGAGATCGGCGGCATCGATCTGGGCGCCGATCCGGCCGGCGCCAAGTCGCTCATCGGGTATATCCCGGACCGGCCCTTCCTGTACGAGAAGCTCTCCGGCGGAGAGTTCCTGCGCTTCGTGGCGGGGCTCTGGGGCAGGGACGACCCCGACGCGGAAGCCCGTGCGGACCGATTGCTCGAACTGTTCCAACTGACCGGGTGGAAGGATGAATTGATCGAGAGCTACTCGCACGGGATGCGTCAGAAGTTGCTCATCAGTTCAGCCCTCGTGCACCAGCCCGAGATGATCGTGGTCGACGAACCGATGGTCGGTCTCGACCCGCGCTCCGCGCGCCTGCTCAAAGACCTGTTCCGCACCTTCGTGGGGCAGGGGGGCACGATCTTCCTTTCGACGCACACGCTCGAGGTCGCCGAAGCCCTGTGCGACCGCATCGCGATCATCAGCGCGGGCGAGATCATCGCCGAGGGGACCATGGACGAGTTGCGGGCCCAGTCGGACGCGGGCGGTGCGCACCTCGAAGAGATCTTCCTGAAGGTCACGGGCGGCGAGGACATGGCGGGCGTCATCGAAGGCCTCCGCGAGGCCATCGAATCTTGAGCGACGCGGCCGGCGCGCGGGCTGCTCGCCCATGAGCGCGGTGCACCCCGCTCCCCCGCGGACCCGGGCCGGCATCCTCTGGCTCCTTCGTCCCAAGCTGCGCACGAAGCTCAACCGCGCGCGGACGGACCAGGGACGGTGGTTCAAGGCCGGGCTGCTCGGCTTCGTCGGGCTCTTCTTCTGGACGCTGATCTTCGCGGTCATCTTCCGGATGCTCCTCTATTTCCGGGGCACGCAGGGGATCGGCGATCTGCTCTCCACGAAGCTGCTCGGGCTGGCGTTTCTCACGTTCCTGATGATCCTGATCCTCTCGAACGTGATCACCGCGCTCTCCACGTTCTTCCTGTCGGACGATCTGGAATTGATCGTGGCCTCACCCGTCGACCCATTGCGCGTCTACGGGGCGCGCCTGGCCGAAACCATCGTCGACTCTTCGTGGATGGTCGCGTTGCTCGCGGTTCCGCTTCTGGCCGGATACGGCGTGGTGTACGCTGCGGACTGGCGCTTCTACGTGCTCGCGGCCCTGACGATGGCGCCGTTCCTCGTGGTGCCCGCGGTGGTCGGCAGCGCCTCCACGCTCGTCCTGGTGAACGTGTTTCCGGCGCGCCGCACCCGGGACCTGCTGGCTCTGGTGGGGCTCTTCAGTGCGGCCGGCGTCGTCGCGCTGTTCCGCATCCTCCGACCCGAGCGCCTCGTGCGCCCGGAGGAGTTCCGGGACCTGGTGGACTTCGTAACGGTCCTGCGCACGCCGACGTCGTCGTGGCTCCCCAGCGAATGGGCCGCCAAGGCGCTCATGACCTACCTGAACGGCGCCGTCGAGTGGTTTCCGTTCCTCTTCTTGTGGAGCACCGCCGCGGCCTTCCTGGTCGTCGGCGCCTGGCTGCACGGGCGCTATTTCGATGTGGGTTTCACCCGTGCGCAGGAAGGTGCAGAGCGCAAGGAGGGGCGGGTCCGATCGCGCGTGCTCGACCGCCTGTTGGCCGGCGCACGACCGGGCACGCGCAGCATGGTCTCGAAGGAGATACGCATCTTCTTCCGGGATACCACCCAGTGGTCCCAGCTCATCCTGCTCGCGGTGCTGGTGGCGGTATACGTGTACAACATCAGCGTGCTGCCGCTCTACACGGGAGAGGAGGTGTCGTTCTTCCTGATCAACATCGTCTCGTTCCTGAACCTCGGTCTCGCCGGCTTCGTCGTGGCCGCGATCGCCGCGCGTTTCGTCTTTCCGGCGATGTCGCTGGAGGGGCGCATGCTCTGGCTGCTGCGTTCGTCGCCTCTCGACGTCAAGACGGTCTTCTGGGCGAAGTACTGGGTGGGCACCGTCCCGCTCCTGCTGGTGGCGCTCCCCCTGATCGTGATCACGAACATCGTCCTGAAGGCGTCTCCGTTCATCCTCGGACTGACGACGGTCACGATGATCGGCGTGACCTTCGCGCTCACCGCGCTCGCGTTGGGGTTCGGTGCGATCTACCCCAACTACGAGACCGAGAACGTCGCCGAGATTCCGACCTCGTTCGGTGGCCTCCTCTTCATGATGTCGGCGGTGACCTACCTGGCCGGCGTGATCGTTCTGGAGGCGTGGCCGGTCTACCTGTTCCTCTCGTCGCGACTTCGCGATGGAAATGCGTCCGCGGGGGTCGTTCCGGTCGTGCTCGGTCTGGCCGGCGCCTTTGCGCTCACGGGCGTGACGGTGGCGTTGCCGCTGTGGGCGGGCATCCGCCGGGTCCGGGACGTCGAGATCTGATAGATTCAACCTTGCGCGGCCCATCACCCGGAGCGAGGCCCGATGTTCGATTCGATCAAGAACTTCTTCCGTGCCTCCATGTCGCCGAACCCCGACGTCGAGCCGGAGCGGGGAACGCAGGATCTGCGTCTCGCCGCGTGTGCGCTGCTGCTCGAGTTGGCGTACGCCGACGACGAGTTCACGGCCGACGAGCGCCAACATGTGGAGTCGGCCATCCGTCGCCAGTTCGGCCTGGGGCACCCGGAAGCCGAGAAGCTGCTCGAACTGGCAGAGGAGGCCCGCCACCAGGCGGTGGACCTATGGCAGTTCACGAACCTGATCGCGGAAAATTACTCGCTCGGGCAGAAGATGGTGCTCGCCGAGATCATGTGGGGGCTCGTGTACTCCGATGGTGAGCTCGCTTCGAAGGAGGACGCCCTCATGCGGAAGATCTGCAACCTCCTGCGGCTGGAGCCCGGATACCTTGCGCAGGCGCGAAAGCGTGTGGCGGCCGGTGGCCAACCGGATTCTCTCGGCGCCCTGGACTGACTTCGATCCTGCTCGTCGCGAGGCGTCGCGGATACTCTGCGGCTCCCCATGGTCTCGGATCAGGGGTCGACAACGCCGGTCCCGCGCCTCATATTTTCGTATCGCGACCCACCCCCAACCCACAGTGGATCCTGACATGAGAGACCTGGTTCCCGGCGGCTATCTCTTCACCCACATGATCTTCTGGTCGGTCGTTGCGATGGTGGGGGTCGGCACCATGTTGGTGGGCGCTATCCTTTCGGTCGGCCTGGTGGTCTTGGCGCTGGAATCGATCGGGAGGGCCTGAGGCTCCGGGAAAGAGCTCCGTTACCATGCTCATCGTAAAGATCCTGGGTGGCCTCGCGGCTTTGGGCCTGGGCGTTTGGCTCGGTCTCCCGGGAAAGTACGAGCAGACGCTCGAAGACATCGAGCGCAACATGGAGCAGGGGGCGTCGCAGAGCCACCGGGCCAGGCGGTACTTCACGCCGCTCGCGTGGGCGCAACGCAAGCTCGATCCCCGGCGCACGCGTCGGTCGACCCCGAGACGCCGGCCCTTCGAGTTGGAATCGCCGGACGACCGCTAGCCGCCCCGTGGTAGAAGGGGGGCTTCGGGTCGACGCCCGCTACCGGAATAGCGCGTCGACCGCGACGAGGCCGACCCCGATGATCGCCCCGAGCAGATAGCCCAGGCGCACGATCACGCGGAGTTCGCGGTCCGTCACCTTCCGAACCAGCTCCTCCATCTTCTCGGTCGGGAAGGCGAGGACCTTCTCCTCCACCCGGCGCGCGACATCGATGCGCTGGACGACGTCGGGGACCTGGGTCTGCAGCCACTCCCAGACCGGGTTGCCCAGCGCACCCTCGATCCTCCTGGGCGAGCCTTCGGGGAGCCACCGTGCCGGAGTGCCGATCGGCCGGTCGAGGATGAGTGTGACCAGGCGGTTCGCGCCCTCACGATACGCCTTCGTCGCGGCCTCACTTCGGGCCGCCGCGGTCATCCACGATGCGACCCGCTCGGGTGGGACCCGCTCGAGCACCTCACCCCAAGTGCGCGCACCGGCTTTCTCGATGCCCTGGTGAAGCTTCTCGACCAGGAAGTCCCGCGTGCCCGGGTCGGCCGCCATCGTCATGACCCACCCCGTCAGGGTGCCCCGGGCTTCCAGAACGCTGGGGTCGTCCGGGGCGCCGAGGACCGCCGCCACCGGCTTGCGGAGGAAGTCGACGATGGCCTCGTTCACCCCCTGCGCCATCGCGTCCTGGACCGAGGGGTCCCGCAGGATTTCGGACAGGCGGTCCGCGCCTTCGCGCTCGATCGTATCGAGTACGCGGTCCACGGTGTCCTCGGTCATGACGAGCCGGGCGACGACGCGCTGATGGAACTTGAGGTCGCGCAGGAACCGCTGGAGCAGGTCGTGGATCGTCGACTCGAAGGTGGCCCGGGCGCTCGGGTTCTCCAGCAGCGTCCCGAGGCGCGCGATCGCCAGCGGGAGGTAGCCGGCGATGGCCTTCTCGACCGCGCCCACCAGCCCGGGGGGCAGGATCTCCTCGAAAGTGCGTCCCGGCGCCAACAAGCGGCGCGCTCCGCGATCCAGGTAGTCGTCGAGGGCCTGGCGGAAGTCGGCGCTCTCGACCGCGCTCTGGAGCCACTCCTGGACGGCCTCCTCGACCTCCGCGCCCCGTGTGGGCGTGAGCATGGCGCCGATGGGCTCGTCTGCGACCACCGAGACGAGTTCGCCCGTGCGCCGGCCCATGGCCTCTTCGAACGCGTCGGAATGGATGTACTCCTCGAACCGACGGACGCCGGTGTCGACCACGTCCGTGAGGACGGCGTCCAACTCGGCCATCACCGGCGCGGGGAGCAGTTCGCGCAGCGAGCCCCGCTCCCGCTCCAGGATCTCGTCGAGAAACGATCCGAGCTTCCGGTTGAACGCCTCACGGAACTCCACGTCCGCGAACGTCTGCTTCAGATCCTCCGGTGTCAGCAGCCGGTTACCGACCGTGCGTCCGATCGCAGCCGCGAGTCGCGGCTGGTTCTTGGGCACCGCCCCCTGCAGGAATCGAATGCGCCACCGCCAGAGCTTCGGGGCCTCGTAGGGGTGGAAGAGCATCCAGATGGCGATGGTGTTCGTCACGCCCCCGGCGAGCGCGCCGAAGCCGATCGAAACCAGCGCGCGCAGAATGTCGTGGCTCACGAGTGGGTATGTCGGAAGAGGCCGCGGACGGGGTATTCACCGCCCTGGATGCGGAGCGTGCCCGACACACCGAAGAGCGCGTCGACGGGCAGGAGCGGGCCCTGACCCTCCCCGGCCTGGATCAGGGCCGATTGCACCTGGAGGACGCCTTCGATCTCGCCGTCGGGCGACGTCACGGTCCACGACACCGGGACGTCCTGACGCGCAGGCTGGTAGGCCCGGACTTCGGTCCAATCGATGGTGAGCGTCGGCCACTGCAGGTCCCGGAAGTCGAGTCGTGCCCAACCGCGGCAGGCTTCGGGCGTACCCGGTGGCGCCGCCGTCGGGTTCTCGAGCACCACCTGGAGCGAGTCGCCGGAGACGAGGAACGCCCAGTCGCCCTCGGCCTTCTGGTCGGAGTCACGGACGCGGGCCATGTCGAGCGCGATCCCGCCGATGCGCTGGTCGGAGATGTAGGCGGCGGCGTCCATCAGCCGGTAGGTCTGGCCGCGGGCGCCAGTCCATTCGATGAGCGGTGCTCCGGATAGCTCGACCTCGAGTTGGCGTGGCCCCGCCGAAAAAAGGATGTCCTCCACGGCGTCGCCCTGACCGACCACGAGGCGGAGGCTGTCGTGCGGGATGATTCGCCATGGCACGCGTGTGGGTGGTGTCGACCAGGACTGGTCATAAAAGGCCTCCCAGCTGTTCCCGCGCGCGAGCGAGCCCCGGGCCCTGCGGTCGACGCCGTCGGCCCGGGTCTGTGAACGCATCAGCCACGGAACCAGGAAGGCGCTGTCTCCCGTTAGTGTCGTAAACACGAAGTTCCGTTCGTAGACGCGGCCTCGGAAGTTTCCGGGCGGCGCCGCCTCTGCGGCCTGGGGGCTCCCGTCGGGCGCAGGCTCCTTCGAGGAGCACCCGACCACGAGCGCGATGACCGCGAGCGCGAGGGTCCGCTCGACGGCGCTTCTCGTCAGTCGGCGAGGCGCCACCGTCCCAAGCTCGGCGCCAGTGTCGGTGCCGGAAAGCATCCGGGCGAATCCGGTCACGGGCGACGGTCCTTCCCCTCCGGTGCCGTCCTGCGACTCACTCGCGCGGGCTCCCGATCGCGAAGCGGATCGTCACCGAGGCGGTGACGGTCTGGTCGGCGGCCTCGATGGGCGTGTCCGCGGCGGCGGATCTGCGTAGGGCCATCTGCATCATGG
>JBBSOM010000046.1:0-10283 GCA_038259715.1 Longimicrobiales bacterium | reverse complement strand
GCGGCATTGCCGACGTGGTTCTCCGCGTCGAGGGCACCGACGTATCGGCGGCGAGCGACGACCAGGGGCATTTCGTCCTGCGCGGAGTCCCGGAGGGTATGTGGACGCTACGCGCGGACCACGTCGCCTACGGAAGTCACACGCACGAGATCGACGTCAAGGCCGCGCACGTCGTGCAACTCCAGATCCGCCTCGCCCCGCAGGCGATGGAGCTCGAACCGATCATCGTTGAAACCCGTTCGGCGCGGGAGCGCGCCGAACGGGGTCAGGGTTCGAGCCTCAACGTGGTGGAGCGGCCCGAGATCGAACGCGCTCTAGGCACCAGCAGGCACATGGGCGACCTGCTCGCCCAGACCATTCCAGGCATTCATCTTCGGCAGACCAACAACCTCGCCGGCACCGACGTCTGCCTTGAATTCCGGGGCGCCGCCACCATTTCGTTGGCGAAGGGCTCCGGGTGCAGCCACCCGCTGGTGCTGCTGGACGGCGTGCCGGTGTCCAATCCCAACTTCCTCTACGGCAACGTCCCGCTGCCCACCATCGAGCGTATCCAGGTCATCCCGCCGGGCGACGCGGGCGCTCGGTACGGTACGGGCGCCCTGTACGGGGTCATCCTCATCGAAACGCACCCTCCCGGCGGCTCCCGCGCCGCCGGCGACGAGCCGGTCGTCCCCCTCGGGGCGGAACGCGGCCGCACGACGTTCGACTGGTCCACCGACCCGGCCGGCTACCCTCTGGGCCGGGCACTCCTGGGCGCCACGGTGGGCCACGCGCTCGGCCTGCTCGCAGGCGTGGCGATCGGGCGGCATTGCCTCGCGGTCGACGACAAGCACCAGCTCACCTCATCGTGCGGGGGAGGCCCCGGCGTCGCGGCGGGCCTGGCAGCCATGGCCCTGCCGGCCCTGGGAGGCGCATTGGGCGTACGGGTGGGCGGTGGCACCGCGACGTCCGTGGGCCGGATGGTCCCCGCCGTCCTCGGTGCCGCGATGATGCTCTTCCCGGGCTATGCGTTCTCGATGTCGACCGTGGGAGGTGGCTCCGGCGCGGCGAACGCGGTCGGCCACGCGTTGCTCGTGGTGGGGCCGCCGCTCGCGCTCACCTTCGTCGACCGGCTGTTTCGGCATACGCGGCGGGAGTAGCAGCGGCGGCGGCGAGCCGCTCCTGCCTCCGGGTCAGCCAGACCGATAGGGTGGCCCACACCAACGCGCTCGGAATCACGAGCGCGGTCAACGTTAGGACCCCGCCGCCGAGGCGCCCGAGAAGGCCCTCCGTCCATGCCCCCACCACGTCGCCGGTGCGGTACACGAACGTGTCGATGACGGCCTTGCCCTTGTAGCGGTCCTCGCGACTCAAAACGGTGAATAAGGTCTCGCGCGCAGGCCGGGTCACCCCCCTCTGCACCGCCCGGTAGGTGGCCTCGAGGAGCACGAGCGCGAGAAAGCTGCCGGCGAGCGCGAGCCCGATGAAGCCAAGGCACAGCGTGACCGGCAACAAAACAAGTCCCGCCACCACGCCCAGACGCCTCATGATGTGGCCGGTCACGAAAAGCTGGAGGACGAGCGTGGTGACCTGGGTCCAGAAGTCGATCTGCGCGAACAGGCCCGTGCGCTCGTCCACGACGTCCGTCATCGCGGCCACGATCTGGAGCCGTGTGAAGTAGATGAACGTCGCCATGATCGACATGATCAGGACGAAGGCCGCGATCCCGAGCAGGTACGGGGAGCGCATCACATCCCTGAACCCGTCCCACGCCCGGCCGCCGATGATCAGCTCACGAGACGGGGGCGTCGCCGTTGCTTCCCCGGGCGGGACCTCCGGCGGGACCTCGGACGCGCCCGGGGACGGAACCTCGGGCTGGAGACGCGCCACCATGGCCGCGGCCCCGACGGCGAGGAGGAGGAAGCCCACGGCCACCAAAATGAGGTTGGCTGTCCCGATGGTCCCGGCGTAGCGCCACGCCAGCCAGGGGCCGAAGATCGCGCCCAGGGTCCCACCCACCGCGATCACGCCGAAGAGCCGCTTCGACTGTTCGAGCGAGAAGCGATCGACCATGAGCGCCCAGAACACCATGGTGCTGAACAGGTTGAAGACGCTGAACCAGACATAGAAGATCCGTCCGGAAACCTCGCCGATCCGCTCGGGCGCAAACGTCAGGAGCCACCAGAACACGAGGAGGCTCGTCGCGAAGAACACGTAGGTGGCAGCGATGAACGTGATCCGCCGGAACTTCGACACGAGGTAGCCGAACAACGGGTTCACGCTGAGCGTCACCACCGCCGTTCCCACGAAAAGCCAGCGTACGGCGTCGAGACCGGCTCGCATCCCGAGCGCTTCGCGGACCGGGCGAACGACCATGAGCGCGGTCAGCACGCAGAAGAAGAAGGCCACCGACGCCAAGAGCGCGGGGACCTCCTCGCGGCGGACGTTCGCCAGACGTTGAAGGAAGTTCATCGGGGTTCGGCGGAGCCTCTCTGGGAAGGCGAACGTCAACTACGCACTCGTAAACGGCTCAGTAGTGCGAGTAGTCGGAAAACACGTAATAGTAGATGAGCTGCGCCTTGTCGGCCAACGTCGCATTCTGATCGTATCCCGGTCCCGTATCCAGGTCCACCTTCATGTGCACCGTGGCGGTCGCCACTTCCGGCTGATAGACCTCGACGTAGACACTCCCGAACGCCGAGATGTCGAGGGTCTTGCTGTATGGGAGCGTGAGGGACACCGTATCGGACGTTATCAGCACGGGCGTCCTCTGGCCCGTGCTGAGATTGATCTGCTCGAAGAAGTTCGAGGAGAGGATGAGCGTCAGCGGATTGGGCGTCGTCCCCTCGATAGCGATCTTCGCGGACGCCGGCTTGTTGTCCGGCGCCGTGTTGAACGAGCACGCGCCCGTCATGATCAGGACGAACGAGAACGTCACCATGACGGTGGCCCTCCGAACAACGAACTCGAACCGGGAACGCATCATGTTTCGCCGTCCTCCTGGATGCCCAGAGTGTGCGGGGGCGCGACTCCGCCTCCTGACGTCTTGTCTCGTGGTCGGCCTGCTGAACGCCTGCGCCCCGGACGCCTCGGCCCCTACCCCACCGAATGTGGCCGCCGAGATCGGAGATCCCATCCCTGGGCTGACGCCGGCGGACATGGCCCGCTTCGAGACCGGACGTCTCGCCTTCAATCGCCAGTTTACCCCGGAGAACGGCCTGGGTCCCCGGTACAACGAGAATTCCTGCAACGCGTGCCACACCACGCCCGCGGACGGGGGTACCGGAGAGGACATCATCACCAAAGCCACGCGGTCCGGCGCCACCACGGCGTGTGACGTGATGGGCCTCCAGGGCGGAGAAAACCTACGCCTCCGCGTGACGCCGGCCGCCGCGGCCGCGGGCGCTACCCGCCCCAAGGTTCCCGACGCAGCCACGCACAGCGCCCGCTTCACCATTCCCTTCTTGTTCGGCATGGGGCTCATCGACCAGGTCCCCCAGGCCACGCTCGACAGCCTGGCCGACCCGGACGACGCGAACGGCGACGGAATCAGCGGCCGCGTCGGGAGGGACGCTGCGGGGCGCCCGGCTCGCTTCGGTCGGAAGGCCGATCAGGCCAGGCTGGCCGACTTCGCCGACAGCGCGTTCCGCCTGGAGATGGGCGTGACGACACCGGCGCATCCCGACGAGCGCATGGCCGGCGACACGCCGCCCACCGGTAGTCGAGATCCGGCTCCCGACCCGGAAGTGGATGCGCAGACGTTCGCGTCCGCCGTCGACTTCGCCCGCTTCCTCGCACCCCCTTCGTCCGGTCAGCCTGCGGACTCCGCGGGCCGCGCCCTGGCCGAGCAAGGGAAGGTCCTGTTCTCCTCCATCGGTTGCGTCTCGTGTCACCGACGGACGATGCGGACGGGTGCGAGCGAGGACCCGGCATTGTCCGAAAAGACGTTCGCGCTCTATTCGGACCTCCTGCTGCACGACATGGGGCCTGGGCTGGAGGGCACATGCGCGGCGGGTGCCACGTCCCGGGAGTGGCGGACCGAGCCCCTGATGGGCCTGCGGTACCGGCGGGACTTCCTGCACGACGGGCGCGCGGGCGCGGTGATCGACGCGGTGCTCGCGCACGGGGGCGAAGCGGAGGGCCCGAGGAACGCGTTCGTGGCGCTGGGCCGCGTGACGCAGGAAGCCGTGCTCCGCTTCCTGGGCACGCTCTAGCCGCAACGCACCGAGGTACCACGACAAAGAGGGTGAGGCGTCGATGTGCGCGCCCCACCCTCTTCTCATCTGCGTCGACCGATCCGGTGTCGATCGTGCCGGATCAGGCTTCAGGCATCAGAAGGGCCGGGCCCGAACGGACCCGACCCTCCCGTCCCTGCTCTCGGACTAATCCCCGCTGTGGTGGGGGTCCGTGATGTTGGGGTTCCCTTCGTACTCTTCGATGGGAAGCGGGAAGCACGTGGCGTCCCCGTACTGGCCCCAGCCTGGCGTGGGATGCTCCCCCGTGGGGAAGAGATCCATGCCCTCGCGCAGCCAACGGCGGAGGTCACCCAGCCGGTATGCGCCCATGAACAGATCCTTGCCCCGCTGGAAGCGGAGCTCGGCCATGAGCGCGTCACCCGACAGGTTGACCGGAGCTTCGTTCCCGAACGCCCGGCGGGCGTTCACGAAGTCCAGCGTCGAACCTTGCGGGCCGCTTCCGCTCGGTCCGGCGGCCTCATAATAATTCTGCATAGCCTCGATGTAGGTCGCCATGGCGATGTCGGTGCCGCGGTCGTATGAGGCGGGTGTACCGCCGGCGGCGAACGTCTCACCATTGTAATTGCTGAACATGAGCCCCGATTTCGGCTTGTACAGAGGCGTCAGCGCGTTGTGGCCCGTCGTCCAGTTCGGCTCGTGCTGCACGCGTGGGTCGGTCAGGAACGGCGTCAGGTTCTGCTTCAGGAAGTTCTGCGGCCCGCCCGCGATGAAGTGCGGGTGCACGCCCAGTGAAAAGTTCCCGCCGGTGACACGGTCCTGCAACACGTTGTACGTCCTGGGGTCGGTATCGCTGTACTCGACCCACCAGTAGAAGTCGGCCGGCACCTTGGTGGCCGCCGCCATCGCCGCCGCGTTATCGCCGGTGTTCAGGTTGGCCCGCGACAGCCCGACGTTGAGCATGCTGATCAGGTCGGCGACCTTCCGGCCATTGGAAAGCGTGGCGCTCCCGGCCGCGGTCGCGATGCCCATGGCCTCATTGAACCGCTCGATAGCGAAGCCGTACAGTTCGACCGGCGTGTAGATGGTCGAACCCACCTCGACCGTGGCCCCGCACATGGCGTCGGCCAACGCGATGTAACTGTATCCGGCGTAGGCCAGCACCAGCGCCAGTTCCGGATCGCTCGCGGGATTGTCCGACAAGCCGTTCTTCAAGCGGCTCGCGACGGAGTCCGCCAACGCGCGTGCGCGGCTGAGGTCCGAAAACATTGCGTCGGCGTCACCCTCGTCGTACTTGACGATCCGCTGGCTCAGACGCGCGGTCTGCTCCCAGTTGATGCCGGTGATCTGCTCGTCCGTGAACATGCTCCCAGTCCAGTCGTACGGATCCGAGTACATGTTCTGGAAACCGCCGATCGCGCCGGCGACGAGCACCTTGGTGAGCTCTTTGTTCTGAAGCAGTGACTCGTCGAGCTGGGCAGGGTTCTCGACCTGCAACAGATCGTCGGTGACGGAGCAGGCCACGAGGCCCGCCAACGCCAATCCCAGAAGCCCGACCCGGGCCGCCTTCGGGATGGAAATGATCTTCTTCATCGTCATATCCTCTCCGGTCAGTCCGGTTAGAAGGTGAACCGCACGCTGGCGGCAAACGTCCGCAGCATGGGAATCGAGGCGTAGTCCGTCCGGCCGAACGGGGAAAGTGAGTCGAACTGAACTTCGGGGTCGGGCGACGCCATCCCGTCCGTATCGAACTTGTATTTGCTCCACATCCACAGGTTGCGGCCCGACAGCGTGACCGACGCGCTGTTGAAGCGCATGGCCTCGGCAATCGACGAGGGCAACTGATACGTCACCGACAGCTCCCGCAGCTTGATGAAGTCCGCGGGCTTGATCCACGTCTTCGTCTGCAGGCTCTCCACGACCTTGACCTCGGTCGGATCGGAGTTGGGATCGTTGACGAAACGCGTGTTCAGGTCGATGCGGCTGCGGATCGAGCAGATGGCGCACCACTGATAGTTGCCACCCTTGTAATCCAGGTTCGCGAACACGCGGAAGTTGTTGAAGAGCGTGAACGTGTTCGTGAACCCGAGCTCCCGCGTCGGCAGGGCCGGACCGACATACTGCTTGTCGTCCAGCACCGTGACGTCACCGCTCGCGTCCAGCACCGGGTTCCCGCCGGCGTCACGGGCGACGTCCTGGGACCAGAATCCACCCATCGGGTAGCCCGGGATGTGCTTCTGCACGGTCGCGAACTCACCGAATGCGATCTCGGTGAGCGGTGCGTCGCCCCAGGAGACCAGTTCGTTCTTGTTCCAACTCGCTGCCAGCGACGCGTCCCACTGCACGGACCGCGTGTAGACGGGCGTCGTGGTCAACATCAACTCGATACCGTCGTTCTTGATCGAGCCCACGTTGATGTAGTGCGTTCCGTTGAAGCCGCTGGAGGGTGGGTCCGGCACACCGATGAGCGCGTCCTTCGTGTTCTGGCGGTAGTACGTGAAGTCCACACCCATCCGACCGTCGAAAAGCGAAGACTCGAAGCCGAGCTCAAGCTCCGAGCCCGTCTCCGCCTTGAGGTCCGAATTCCCGTACGAACTCTGGCGTAGGATGTTGACCACGGCGTCTCCCACCGTCGTCACGTCAGCCGTATACGTGCGGTCGGCCGTAAACGGATCCGGCGGGTTACCCGCCTGGCCCCACGCGGCGCGCAGCTTGAGTTGGTCGACGAAGCCGTAGTCGAACCAGTCCTCGTCGCTGATCACGTACGAGAGCTGCGCCTTCGGGTAGACCACCAGACTGAAGTTGTTGCCGAACGCCGAGTTGTCGTCGACACGAACAGCAGCCGTTCCGAAGAGTCGATTCTTCCAGCCCACCATCTCCTGAACGTAGAAGCCCAGGGATGTCTGCTCGCTGAAGCTCTGAGAACCGCGGTTGACTGCCGCGGAACTGACCAGGTTGAGCGTGTTGGCCACCAGGCCCTCACCCGTCACCCCGTACACCTCTGACTTGCGCGAGTTGAGCTGCATGCCCGCGGACAGCGCGGAGTTCACGTTCTCGTTGATGTCGGTATTGATCGTCCCCGAGTAGTCCAGCGTCCAGTTATGGATTGGACGAAGCTCGATGTCCGTGTAGCCGGTGGCGCGCGTCGTGCCCCAGGGTGCATTCCCCGTCTGGTCGATGCCGGTGAAGTCCGAGACGTTGCGGTTCTGGTTGTCCAGGCCGAGGACGAGGCGATTCGTGAACCACTTGAACGGCGTGTAGTTCGCCGTCAGGCCCAGGGTGTAACGCTCGCCCCGGTTCTCCAAGTCGTATTCGTTCGCAAGCGTCGGACCGAAGTTCCGGTACCCGACCTCGTACTGGTACGTCGCGTCCGCCCGGCCCCGCATGCCGTTGCGCAGGATCGAGTTGGACGAGTTGTTGGACAGCGGCGAACGGATGTGCGTGCGCGCGTAGCCCAGGTTCATGTTGAAGTTCAGCTTTTCCGACGGAGTGAAGCCGAAGTTCGCGCGACCGCCGAGACGGCGGCTGTAGTTGTTCAGGAAGACGCCCTGCTCGTCGCTCTTGTCCGCGGAAAGGAAGAACTTGAACAGCTCCCCACCGCCGCTCGCCGAAAGGTTCATGCCGTAGCGGCCCGCCCCGTTGGGGTCGTCCGAGCCCGGGTTGCCGCGCATGGCGTTGGGGTTGTCGTCGAACGGACGATAAACGCGCATGCCTTCCGCCGTGCAGCCGGGAAACGAGCTCGATGCCACGTTGGACGGCGTGCAGTACCAGTACGTGACCGGACGGGGGAGTGCCCAGGCGGAGGTTCCGGCGTCCAGGCTCGCGGTCCACTGCACGCCGGCGCCGGCGCGCCCCTTCTTGGTGATGATCTGGATGACGCCCGCTGCGGCCTCGGCGCCGTAGAGCGTCGAAGCGGCCGGGCCCTTGATGACCTCGATCGACTCGATGTCGTCGGGGTTCAAGAAGTCCATGGCGCTGGTGCAGTGGACTTGCGATCCGCAGCCACCGCCCTGGTTGCCGCTCTCGATCTTGACGCCGTCCACATACATCACGGGCTCGATGCCCGCGTTGAGGGAGCCGGCGCCACGCAGCTGGATGTGGGAGCCGTCACCCGCGCCACCCCCGCTCGACAGGATGGTCAGACCCGGCGTACGGCCCTGGAGCATCGTTTGAACGTTGGGAACCGGCATGTTCTCGGTCACCGCCGCCGCGTTGAACTGCGACACGGAGTTACCCAGCGCGCGCTTCTGCGTCTGGCCGGGCGTGCCCGTCACCACGATGGCGTCGAGCTGCAACGCCGACTGGCTGAGCTTGAAGTCCGCGGTCGCCACCTGTCCGGCGGTGACCGTGACTTGAGCTTCCGCCGTCGCGTAGCCGATCATCTCGGCGCGGAGGGTAAAGGTCCCCGTGGGGACGTTCAGGATCAGGAACTGGCCGCTGGTGTTGGCCAGACCGCCCCGGCCGGTGCCGGGGACCGATACCTGTACGCCCGAGAGCGGACGCATGGTCACCGCATCGGTGACCTGGCCACGGATGGTGCCCGTGGCTTGTTGCTGTGCAGCAGCGGGCGCGCTGAGCATCACGCTCAACGTGGCCACCGTGGAGAGCCGTCGTGCGGCCCGTCGGACGAAATTACCGTCCATGCTCGCCTCCTCACGTCTCAGTGGTAGAGGGCGTGGTCACCCTCATGGATGCGACCGTAACCCGCGCGGTGCGCAACCAAACAATAAAAACTTTAGAGGTCGGCTTGGCAACGGATGACGCATGGCGCCGCCAGCGCGTGCGCGGGCGGTGTCGACCGCGCTGGTCGCGCTTCGGCTACTGGAACACAGCCTCGCGCACCAGTTCCATGAACTTCTGGCGGGGATTCTCTCCGCGAGGCGTCTGTGTGAACACTTCGCCGACGATTCCGCGGGAAGGATCGACCCACGCGAACGTGCCGTCGGAACCGCTGTGCGAAAATGTGCCGTCGTCCGACACCATCCATCCGTATCCGTAGAACGCGGCGCCGTCGTCCGACGTCGCGATGCTCGGGCGGGTCATGAGCGCCACCGTCTCGGGCCGCAGAAGACGCTTGCCACCGTAGACGCCTCCGTTCAAGAACATCTGGCAGAAGATCGCATAGTCCCACGCCGTCGAGATCATGCCCCCGGAAGCGCGCACGAACGGGTTCTGGGGAGGGTCGCCCGGCTGCCACCCCGGCGTCCACTCGCCGTCCTTCTTCTCGTAGTAGACCGCGCCCATCCGATCGAGCTTCCCGTCGAGCTTCTCGGCGACCTCATAATTGTAGGAGTCGACCATCCCGAGCGGTTGATAGATCCGCTCCTTCAGGAAGCTCTCCAGGCTCTGGCCCGAGGTGATCTCTATGAGCGCGCCCAGCGTGTTGAACCCCGGGTTGCTGTACGAATACGACGTGCCCGGCTCGACCTCCGCGCCCACTTCGCCGATGCGCGCCGCCTCGAGTTGAAGCGTCGGCGCATCGGGATGCTCCCGGCTCGGCTTCATGAGGGGTTGGACGAAGAGCGAGTTGATGCGGAGCCCGCTGCTGTGGTTGAGCAGGTGCTCGACATGAATGAAGCCGGCCCGGTAGTTGTCCCAGGAGGGGATGTATTTCCGCACCGGATCCGCATACGCCAGCTTGCCCTGCTCCACGAGCATGTTCACGGAGGTGGAGATGGTCGGCTTCGTGTTGGAAGCCATGCGGAACATGGTGTTCTTCTCCATCGGCAGGCCGCCGGCCTTGTTCCTCCAGCCGACGGCCTCGTGCAGCACCACCTTCCCGTCCCTGGCCACCAGGAGGACCGCCCCCACCAGGTCACCCCGGTCCACCGCCTCCTGGAACAGCTTCACGCCGGCGTCCAGGATCGCTGACGACATGCCCACGTCCTCGGGCGTGGCCACGGACAGGGTCACGTCCTGCGCCAGGATCGAACGAACCGGCAGAAGGAGCGCGAGGCCCGTCAGAAGAAGAGGGAGGACACCCGTTGGACGTGTACGTGGACGCTGCATGGCCGTCTCCCGCGGTGAGATCTCTCGAAGCGTGGCGGGCACGGTAGGCGGCGAGCCACGGCGCAGCAAGCACTGGGTCGAAACCACGGGCTGCTATGCCAG
>JBBSOM010000045.1:0-10284 GCA_038259715.1 Longimicrobiales bacterium | reverse complement strand
GTGGTGACCATCGGTATCCTGATCCTGGCGGTCGTTCAGCTACCCCCCCTCGGATCGGGCTCGTCCAGCGGCTTTCTGGGCTACATGTTCGAGGCCGTGAGCGCGTTCAACACGGTCGGCCTGTCCATGGGCGCCACGGGGAGTCTGACGCTTCTCGGCAAGTGGACGACCATCTTGCTGATGTACATGGGACGGGTTGGGCCCCTTACCGTCGCCGCCGCGATTTCGTTGGCCCGGAGGACGACCGGCGAGGAATTCAGGTATGCCTATGAGGACGTGATCATCGGATGACGAAGACGACAGGACGCCGGACATGAAGCGGTTCGTGATCGTAGGGCTGGGCAACTTCGGCGCGGCGGTCGCGGAGGCCCTCCACGGCATCGGGCACGACGTGGCGGCGCTCGACCGCAACGCCGACCGGGTCGATGTGATGTCCCGGGTCGTGAGCCGTGCCGGGGTGGGCGACGGCACGGACATCCGCACGCTGCGGCGCATCGGTGCGGAAGACGCCGACGCCGCGGTGATCTCCACCGGGGACGACATCACCGCCAGCGCGTTGACGGCGCTCGTCCTCCGGGACCTGGGCATCGAGGAGTTGTACGTGAAGGTGGTGTCCCACGACCACGCCCGGCTGATCGAGAAGATCGGGGTCACCGAAACCATCTTTCCGGAACGCGAGTCGGGGATCCGGCTGAGCAAGCGTATCTCCAGTCAGTCGCTGCTCAACTACGTCCAGCTCGGGGCCGACTTCGGCATCCAGGAGATGGCGGTGCCGTCGGATTGGGTCGGTCGGTCCCTCCGTGACCTGGCTCTCCCGCGCAAACACGGAATTTCCGTAGTGGCGGTGCACGATGTGCTCATGGACACGATCACGCCCGTGCCGGACCCGGACGCCCTGCTCAAGGATTCGGACACCTTGCTCGTTGCGGGAAGCGACAAAAATCTCGCCCGGGCCGCACGGCTGGTCTGAGCCGGCAACCAACGTTGGCGGTCCCGGTGGGGCGCCTCAGCCTCAGCCTCAGCCTCCGCCCGGCCGCCCTCCGGCCAACTTCCGGTAGTACTCCTCCACCAGCTTTCGATAGGCGTCGGGCACGTCGTCCGACCCGCCGAGCGTGGCGCGCCGCTGGGACGTGCCCTCCACCGTCCGGCGCAGATCGAACTCGACGCGCTTGAGCGACTCCAGGATCGCGTCCTGGAGTGCTGCGACCTGCGCCGCGTCATCATAGGTGCCGTCGCGTTGCAGCCGGCGCATCGCGTCGAGCACCGCCGAAAGGTCGGTGGCGTCGACACCGGCGGCCGAGAGACGGTCGCGCAGGTCGCGTACCTGCCCTTCGCGTTGCGAGAACTCCCTGCGGAACTGACGTGTTTCCTCGTCCGAGAGCCCGCGTGGGGCGCCGGTCGGGGCGTTGCCGCCGCTCCCGGGGCGCGCCGATCCGGCCTGTCCGGGTTGGCCACCTGTCTGGTCGGGCCGGCCGGGCCGGCCTCCGGGTTGGCCGCCAGGTTGGCCGGGTTGTCCGGGCTTGCCACCGGGTTCGCCGGGCTTGGCACCAGGCTGGCCACCAGGTTCATCGGGCTTGGCGCCGGGTTCGCCGGGCTCGCCGCCGGGTTCACCGGGCTTGGCACCGGGTTGGCGGGGCTCGCCGCCGGGCTGGGCCTCCTGGCCGTTCTGCCGCGCCTCTTCCGACTGCCCGGTCGACTCCTTCAGCCGGCGATCCATCGCCTCCATCCCGCGCACCAGGTCGCGCGTGTCGTTGAGCGCCTTCTCCAGCGGGTCCGGTCCGGTCTGCTGTCCGGCGGCTTCGGTGGCTTTCGAAAGCTGGTCGCGCAGACCTTGTAGGTCCGCCTCGATGTTCAATTCCAGCGTGGTCGCCTGTTCCTTGCTCCACTGCTCGATGGTGCCCTTCGAGTACTGGAGCTTCTCCTTGAGCTTCGACTCGCGGATCCGGTCGGCCGCGGCTCCGAGCTCGCGTGCGGCGTCCGGCTGTTCGGCCCGGGCCACGGCGGCCGCCCGGTCGAGCTGACGCTCGAGTTCGGACGCGGTCTCGGTCATCTGATCCTTGCGCTGACGAAGCCGGTCGACGGCGTCGGCACGTTCGGGGCCCTGGGCGGGCAGATCTCGCACGGCGCCGGTCACGTCGCGCTGCCGCGCCGCCATGTCGTCCACCGTCTGCAACGCGTCCTCCGCGTCCCTGCGCGCCCGATCCCGCTGCGCGTCCTTGAGGCGTCGCTGGGCCTCCGCAAGCCGGTCGAGCGCGGACGCCGCCTCCGAAGTGCCTGAGTTACCGGACCGCGCCGCGGAGCGACGCATCGCTTCGGCGGCCTGTTCCAGGCTGCGCGCGGTTTCCTCCAACTGGGGTTGGTCAGCCTCGCGCGCGAGCTTGCGCAGTTCGCGGGCGGCCTCTTCCGTCTGCTCGGCGAGGTCGCGCTGGCTCTGGCCGCCACCGCCCGACGCCCCGGCTTGGCCGGCCTGCGCGCGGCGGCGCTGACGCTCCGCTTCCTGCTCCTGACGGCGCGCCAGCTCCTTGAGCTTCTCGAGCGTGGCGTCCACCTGGTCGTCGGCGGTCTGCTGCTGACCGCGCTGCACGGTCTCGTACTGGTTTTCGAGCTTGTCGAGCTCCAACTCGAAGAGGTCGGCCAGGTCGTCGGCCGTGGCGCTCTGACCGCCGCCACCGCCCCCCCCGCCCGCCTGCTGCTGCACCACGGTGCGCTCGTAGGTCTCCTCGGCCTGCTGCAGGAAGCGCAGCGCGGTTTGCTCGTGCGGAAGCGCCTCGTCGAGGGACTCCTCGTCGAGTCGCACCTTGGCCTGGTCCATGGCGTCGGCGGCTTGGGGCAGGATCTCCGTGAGCGTCTTGAAGGCCGGGTCCGACTCGGTGACACCCCGGGCCAACATGCGCTCGACGAGCGTCGATACCTGTTCCTTCAACTTCCCCTGCGACAGGCCCACGCTGACGACGTTCTCGCTGAACTCGCCGGCCTCGTAGGTGTCGTGCCGGCGCAGGAGATTGAACGTCGCCGCGACGATCTGGCGCTGCATTTCGGAGAGCGAGGACTCGGGGGTCTGGCCCTGGCCCTGTCCGGGGGGCTTGCTCTCGCCTTCTCGGTACGTCCGCTCGAAGGGACGGATGTTGAGGAAGTAGATGTCGCTCGTGACGGGCTTTGCCCCGCTCCGACTCCGGTTGTCGCGCGCCAGCGCGTAGTAGGAGACCAGATCGCCCGGCTCGAGCCCCCACTCCTCCAGGAACATCGTGTGGCCGGCGGAGACCTCGGCGAGCGGCGCGCCGCCGGCTCGGAAGACGGAAACGGTGTCTTCCGGGCCTCCGTTCACCGAGTAGACCAGACGGACATCGCCAACGCCGTAGTCGTCGTCGGCGCGCACTTCGAGATAGACCTCTTCGATCGGGGAAGCAGGCGTGTCCCGGCCCGGCTTGGTGAAGCGGATGGTCGGCTCCTGGTCCGCCAACAGGTCGATGGTGTACTCGGGTGATGCGCTCACGAGCTGTCCGTTGTCTCTGGCCAACTCGACGGAGTAGAAGCCGCGCGCGTCCACCGTGAACGAGCCCACGAGCGTGCCGTCGGCGTCGGGCACGAGCGCCGGGCCGGCCTTCTCGTCCATGACCAGATTGCCGGAGGGGGCGGGCATGGTCGGGGTGACGTGCACGTCCACGACCGTGCCGGGCAACCCGACCACGTCGCCGGCGTCCTCGACCGTGCGGTCGGGCAGGCCGGTGTAAGCGGGGAAGTGGTAGGTCAGGTCGATCCGACCCACGTACGGGAGGTCCGCGACGTCCAGCGTGTACGTGGCAGAGCGGACCCCGTTCGACTCCACGAAGTACTCGGTGCGGTCGGAGACTCCGAGCAGAAGGACCTCGAAGCCGTCGCCGTCGCCGGGCAACATACTGAGCCGTTGGAACTGGGCGTCCGGACCCGTGCGCGTGAAGACGCTGGCATCCGCCGCGGCAAAGCCGCCCGGTGCGGCCGTGACCATCTGGTCGGTGCCGCGCGCGATCGTCGCGTCGCCCGGCTGGACCGCGATGGAGTACGGGTTCACGGACGCCGCGTCGCGGGTGGGCGAGAGCAGCGCGCCGAGCCCGGTGCGAAGGTGCTCGGGTCCAAGCAACAAGAGCGCGACCGAGGCGACCGCCACCGCCGAGAGGAGGCCGCCAAAGCGGTAGAAGGCGCGCTGCTCCACCCTACGGCCGTCTCCGATCCGGTGGGCCTCGGACAGCGCGCTCGCGACCAGGCGGTCGAGGAGCGCGGGGGAGTGGCTGTGGGCGGCGTCGGCTTCCAGCGCGCTCACCACCGCGTGGTCCAGGGTGGGTTCACGCTCCTCCAGGTAGAGCGCGGCCCGGCGGTCATCCACCCGCCGGAGGAGCGGTCGCACCAGGAAGGCCAGCAAGGAGATGGCGAACGTCCCCCAGGTGAGGACGCGTAGCCACACCACAGCCTCGGGTACGAAGCGGAGACGTTCGAGCGCGGCCGCGGACAGCAAGAGGACGGTAAGCGTCAGGAGCGCCGTGAACGCGAGGCCACGCAGCGCGACCCGCCACCGCCAGCGGCGGCGCACGCGGGCCACGAGGCGAACGACTTCGACATGGTTCTTCGCTGCGCTCATGCGAGCCTCCCCCTGCGTGAAATCCAGTTCGACAGGCCCGTTTCCGCAAGGAGAAGCGCGAAGCCGGCCAACAGCAGCCACCGCCAGAGGGACTGGCGGCGCTCACGGTCCTCTCGCGCCAGGGCGGCCGCGTCGAAGCTCGGTCCCGTTGATGGACCCGACCCGACCCCGGCGCCAACTCCGGTCCCAGACCCCGTGATCTGGGCGATGAGTTCCTCCGGGTCCACGCGGGCCAGCGCGGACTCGGAGAGGTCGACGTTCACGGCTACCGTAAACGGTCGGGCGGGGTCTGTTCCCGGAGGGCGGACGACGTAGAAGCCACGCTCGTCGAACGGCAGGTAACGCGCTCCTCCGGTGGAGGGGAGCGCCACCGAAGCCCCCAAGGGCGTGAGCGCCACCTGGTCGACACCGGTCTCCAGCCCGGCGGCGCCGGTCGACACCAGGCCCGAGGCCCGAAGGGCGTCCTCGTCGGAGAGGTCGACCACCTGCCCGACGGTGAGCCACGGGAGCGGATCGGTGCGCCCACTCAGGTGCTCCACCAGCCGATGCGCGAAAGGCAGGAAGACCGGTTGTAGTGCGAGGTCGTTCCAGTACGTGTCGAGCGTCGACGTCCACACGGCGACCGAGCCCTCGCCGAGTGACGTCTCGGCCAGCGCGACCGAACCGTCGTCGAAGCGGGCCAGGACGTGTGCAGAGTCGGTGGGCTCGAAGCCGCGCGCGCGGAAGAAACGCGCGCCGCTGAAGTCGCCGCTACGCGGCCCCGCGAAGATCTCGAAGACCTGGTGTCCGTAATCCAGGTAGCCGAGCCGGCCTCCATGCCCCTCCTCGCGGTCCTGCACGGCGCCGAGCGTTCCGGGCAGAAGGTCCGCTCCCGAAGCCGGCCAGCTCGTGGCCTCGCCGGCCACGACCAGGACGCCCCCTCCCGCCGCGACGAAGCCGCGCAGCAGTTCCGCCGACGCGCCGCTCGTGCGTACCTGGTCGAGCACCAGGACGTCGGTGCCGTCGAGGTCCGCCGCGCGTACGTCGTCGGCGCGGCGCACCTTCACCGCGAAGCGTCCCTCGGCCGACGTCTCGAGCGCGCGCTCCAGATAGAGTCCGGCATTGGCGCGTGCCCGCCCGCCTTCGAGCAGGAGCACCGAGATCGAGGGGCCCGGCGAGAGCACGAAGTAGCGCGCGTCGTCGCCTTCGAGCCGATCGGCGGGTACCCGCACGGTCCCTCTCGTGTGGGGCTGCGACAGCGTGAAGGGGGCAAACGATACCGCTGCCGCGCCGTCGGCCTCGAGGGAGACGGTGCGTTGCTGCAGCTCCTGCCCGTCCAACTCCAGCGTGACCGGGACCTCACGGGCGGCCTGGCCGCCCTGGCGCACGACGCGCGCGGTGGCCGTCACGCGCTCCCGGCCGGCCGTGGCCTCGCGCACGAGCGCGACGCCCGCCACCTCGATGTTGTCGCCCGGGTCTTCCTGCACGGCGACTGGAGTCACGACGGTCCCGGCGGGCAGGTGCACGCCCTCGTCGCGCGCCCATCCGGAGCGCTGGAAGTCGGACACCAGCACGACCTCGCCCCGCGGCAGGGTCGACTCCTCCAGGATGGTCTGGGCGACCTTGAGCGCGACCCCGTAGCGCGTGGTGCCCGAGCCGACCCGCGCGCTGTCGACGGCGCCCTCCAGGCGGGCCCGGTCCGAGGTGCTGCGCGCCGCGATGCGTGCGCCCTGGTCGAAGAGCACCACGCTGGCGCGGTCCAACGGGCCCATGCCGTCGAAGGCGGCATGGGCGGCGCGCACAGCGGCCTGCCAGGTGTCGCCGATGCCCATGCTGTAGGACTGGTCGAGCAGCACCACCAGCTCGCGGGGTCCCGCCATTCCGGCGGCCTCGAGGCGGGCGTCCTGGACAAAGGGGCGCGCGAACGCGAAGGCCAGCACCGCGAGCGCGAGGGCCCGCAGCAGCAGCAGGAACCAGTTCTGCACCCGCCGGCGCCGCTGTTCCTGGTAGGGGATCTTCTGCAGGAACATCAGCGACGGAAACGTCACCACGTTACGGCGCTGCTTGCGCGTCAGGTGGATGACGATCGGAATCGTGACGCCGGCCAGCCCCACCAAAAAGAGGGGGACGAGGAACGCGAGGCTCACCCGTGGCCCTCCCCGATGCGGCTGCGTGTGGAGGTCGACGGCGCGCGCATCGTCGTCACCGCACCCGGCTCAGGCGTTGGCGTGCGCTCAGGAAGCGGAAGAGCGCCAGGTCGAGGGGCTTCGACGTGTCGAGAAGCTGATAGTCGATGCCGCTGGACGTGAAACGCGACTCCAGCTCCTCCAGATGCCGCCGTAACAGCGTCAGGTACTCCTCGCGCAGCTTCTCCGGAATGACCGGAATCTGCTCGCCGGTTTCCATGTCCTCGAATCCCGACGCATCCTGGAACGGAAAGACCAGCTCGGCCGGGTCCATGACGTGGAAGACGATGACGTCGTGGCCCCGTGCACGAAGCGGCAATACGGCGCCGAGGATGGCGTCCGGCTCCTCGTAGAAGTCGGAGATCAGGACCACGATCCCCTTCCGGCTCAGGCGCTCCGTGATCGTGAGCAGCGGCCCGGCCAGCGACCCCGGCCGTCCCGTTTCGGCGCGGTCGAGCACGTGCAACACCGTGTCCATGTGCTTCATCGAAGGAGGGACGTACTCGACGATTCCGGAGTCGAACGTGACCAGGCCCACCCGGTCGCGTTGCCGGTTCGAGAAGAAGAGGAGCGCCGCGGCCAGGAACCGTGCGTAGTCGAGCTTCGTCACGGAGTGGCTGCCGTACGCCATCGACTTCGACACGTCGAGGAGCACCACGAAGTTCGTGTTGGTCTCGGCCTCGAAGAGCTTGATGTAGTGGCGGTCCGTGCGCCCGTAGAGACTCCAATCGATGCGCCGGATGTCGTCGCCCGGCATGTACGGCCGGTGCTCCGCGAAGTCGAGGCTGAATCCCAGGTACGGCGAGCGGTGCAGACCGGCCAGGAAGCCGTCCACGAGCGTACGCGCGAGCAACTCCAGGTTGTCGATCCGGGCCAGGACGGCAGGGTCGAGAAAGCGGGCCCCTTGGGAGCCGATCCGCGCGCGAGTCATTCCCGCCCCCTCCGCATCGCCCTACATCCCCGACCGCGGCAGCGGCACGGCCTCGAGGAGCAGGTCGACGATCTCACCGGCCGAATGCCCTTCGGACTCGGCGTGGAAGTTCGTGAGCACCCGGTGGCGCAGCACCGGGTGGGCCAGCGAGCGGATGTCGTCGAACGTCACGTGGTCGCGGCCGCGCGTGACCGCGCGCGCCTTCGCCCCGAGCACCAGGTACTGCGCCGCGCGCACCGACGCGCCGTACGCGACCCACTTCGTCACGAAGTCCGGGGCGCCCTGGCCCGGGCGGCTGGTGCGCACGAGGTCGACGGAGTACTGGAGCACCTCGTCCGACACGGGCACGCGGCGCACGAGCTTCTGGAACGCGACCAGGTCGCGCCCGGTCACCGCGTGGCCGAACGAGGGGTCGAGGATGCCGGTGGTCGAGCGCACGACGTCCATCTCCTCGTCACGCGACAGATGCTCGATCACGATCTCGAACATGAAGCGGTCGAGCTGGGCCTCGGGCAGCGGGTACGTGCCCTCCAACTCGATCGGGTTCTGCGTGGCGAACACATGGAACGGCTCGTCGAGCACGTACGTGCGCCCGCGCACGGTCACGCGGTGCTCCTGCATGGCCTCGAGCAGCGCGGCCTGCGTCTTGGGCGGCGTGCGGTTGATCTCGTCGGCAAGGACGATGTTGGCGAACACGGGCCCCGGCGCGAACACCATTTCCCGTCGCCCGGTGGCCGCGTCCTCCTGGATGATGTCCGTGCCCGTGATGTCCGAAGGCATCAAGTCCGGGGTGAACTGGATACGGCTGAACTGGAGGTCCACCACCCGCGCCACGGTGTGTACGAGCAGCGTCTTGGCGAGGCCCGGGACGCCCATGAGCAGGCTGTTTCCGCCCACGAAGAGCGTGAGCAGGACCTGTTCGATGACCTCGTCCTGGCCGACGATGAGCTTGCGCAGCTCCCGGATGATCGTCGCGCGGCCTTCCTTCATCCGGTCGGCCAGCGCCACGTCGTCCGGGTGGTCGAGTTGTACGGTTCCGATCACGTCGTCTGCCAACGTCGCCTCCGCTTGTGGTTACTTGTGGTTTGCGGCCGCGCGCGCGGCCTCGTTCCCGGCGTTTTCGCCTGTCCGATGCATCAGTGGGTCATGCCGTACACGATGTAGTTCACGCCGAGCTTGTAGGCTTCATTGGTGAGGTCGATGCCGTAGAAGCCCTGGTCCGACCACTCCCAGTACTCGGAGATGTCATTGTCGTAGTTCGCGATGACCATCAACCGCTTGGCCGGGTCGTTGTCCTCGAACACCCCGTACCACTTTGGGTCCTGCGGCCCGTACGGCGGGACGACCTTGTGGGGGTCGATCCGGAAGAACGAGTCGAAGATCTCGTGGCTCGCGTCGAGCTGGACGAACTGCACGCCCGGCAGCACCCGGCCCATCTGGAACTCGAGGTTGTCCATCGCCTGGTACCCGCGGAAGTCGTCGACGATCAGGAAGCCGCCCTTGAGGAGGTACTCCCGCAGTCCGGCGACTTCCGCCTCCGTCGGATCCCACGCACTGACTTCGATGATGTACGCAACCGGGTACTGGAACAGGCGCGGATCGTCGAGCGTGAGGATGTTCGAGCCGTCCACGAGCGGGTGGATGTACGTCGTCTCCTCGAGGATCTTCATGAAGTTGCGTTCGCCGCGCGGGTAGTCGTGCGCCCACATCGGCTCGCGGCCCCCGAAACGCCCCCGGCGCACCCGCTGCCCACCGTACGGATTGTACCGGACACGCACGAAATGGAAGCGTCCGTCGTACGGCGCATTCAGGTCGTCGATGCTCTGGGGTTCCGCGCGCGTTTGAGCATGGGGTGCCGAGCGCGCAGGTGTGTGAGTCGCCGTTGCGCTTCCGGATCGGGACGTGAGCGAGCCGGCCGCCAGCGTCGTCACGAATGCCACCACGCCCGCCGTCCCGATGGCCACGGTTGCCGTCGCGCCCCATGAGACCCTCATGGCGCTCCGCCTCCCGCTCGCAGGGCCAGGAGCAACTCGAGCGCCGCGTCGTAGTTGGGCGCGACTTCCAGGGCACGCAGGACCGTCTCGCGCGCGCCTCCCGTCTGGCCCGCGTCGCGCTGGGCGACCGCCAGGCGGTACAGCGCTTCCGCTCGGTCGGGTGGATCGAGCGCGACCACGGCGCGGCGTTCGTCGACCACCCCGTTCAGGTCCGCCAGCCCGCTGTCGAGCACCGCCAGGCGACGGTGCACGTCCACGTCGTACGGGAAGACCCGAATGGCCTTGCGGAGCGCCTTCGCGGACGCGGCCGTGTGGCCGAGCGAGTCCTGGACGGCCGCTTCCCGCAGGAGCGCTCCCCAGTTGGATTCGGACAGCGCGTTCAGGCGCGCCAGCGCGGCGGCTGCCCGCTGCATGTCGCCGCGGGCCTCATGGATGCGCGCGAGATACTCGTACGGGCTGTCCGGCCCGCCGTATTCCGGGAAGATTTCCAGCGCTCGGGTCAGGTGGGGGAGCGCGTCGTCGTAGCGCTCGTCGTGCACGAGCGTCGCGCCCAGGCGGAGCCGGCCGATCAGGTCACCGGGG
>JBBSOM010000044.1:0-10311 GCA_038259715.1 Longimicrobiales bacterium | reverse complement strand
TTGGTTGAGCGCCCGGGCCAGCCCTCTGGTCCCAGCCTCGAGGATGCCGGCGAGCTTGCGTGGGGAGACGCGCGTCTTGCCGTCGCGGATGGCGCTGAGCCGGGCCAGCTCCTCCAGACCGTCCTGGAACCCGGGGAGCGCCCTCACGGCCTGACGGTCGTCGTTGAGCAGGCGACGGCTCCGCGTACCGAGGCTCAGGAAGAGACCCTCCGTAAAATCCGGAAGTGGATCCTCGCTATCGACGGCGTTGAGGAGGCCGAGCATTTCGTCTGTCTCCATCTCACGGGGGCCGCCTTGCCACACCCAGAGCGCGGTTTCCGCCGCGTGCAGCACGTCCCAGGCGAGTTGGCGGCTCTTGCTGTATAGCCGGCGTCGATCGAGGAACGACTCGACCACCGCCACCGTGAGCACGATGCCGATCGTTTCCGTGCCCAGGTTGATGAAGACGTTGGCGACGGTCGCGTCGCCGCTGAACACGAAACCCAGCCAGAGCATGATGCCGGCCAGGATCAGGAACCCTCCCGCTACGATCAGCCGGATATCGAGACTCCTTCACGGGCCGTGAGCATCGTATCCGGCACGGCGGGCACGGACGTGCTGTCTGCGTTGATATCGCTCAGATCGGGCGAGATCATCATCCCCGGCGCCGTATCGGTACGCAGGAGCGTGAACGGCGGCGGCCCGTATTGAAGCGGGAGCGAGGCGGCAGGCGTTCGTACCATGGCCCGGTCGCTCTGCCAGGTCACGTCGGGTGCGAGATCCGGAGGGCGCTGGAAGTGATCGGCGCCCAGAAGCGCGCCGGGGTGCAGCAGGTGCTCGACCACGTCCATGTCGACGGCTGCCCCCTCCGGCAGCTCGAGATCGAGCATGACGGCAGGGTCGGGTACGCCCCAATGCTCCACGACGGTGGCGCGTTCGCCCACGGGGAGCGCCTTGTCGTTCACCGCCACGAGGCGGGTGGCGCCCTCGGGAGGGAAGCGGAACTGAAGCATCTCCGCGCCGATCGCCGAGCGGAGCGCCAGCCGCATGTGTCGTGCGCCGTTCGCGACGCTGTCGGAGATCACCCATACCTCCAGCGGCGCGACATCCGGCGGTGTGGCCGTTGCGACCCGTGCGCCCGGGCGGTACCCGAACGCGTCGAGCGATCGGGTGGCGGTGAACGACGCACCGGCATGCGCCGTTGCCCACGCGGCGGCCGGCTCGTACTCAGTGCTGTCCTTTCCATCCGTGACCCAGAGCGCCTCGCCCGTCGCACGGTCGTATGCCCATGCCAGCGTGGAGGGCGCCGGCCGGTCGGGCGTGGGTGCGGCCGCGCGGATGCCGAGCCCCAGACAGGCCCCGGCGAACGCGAGCGACAGGAGCGGGGCCCACCAACCGTTCGGCTCACGCAGCCATTCGAGGGCGGGCAACAGAAGCAGAAGCGCTACGACGATCACGACGCCGAGCACCATGGCGGCACTGAAGCTCATCGCCAGCCAGAGGAGCTCGGTGATCGGCACCAGGAAGGCCAGTACCGGAATCGTCAGGATGAGGGACACGATCCACCCGATCGTGCGGGTTCTGGGGCCTGCGATGAGCAGGAGAGCCGTGGCCGCCAGATAGGCGGCGATGACCGGCCATTGCAGATCCATGGCTCCGGCCGGGGCCTTCACGGTCAGGAACACGCCACCCGCGAGCGGCAGGAGGAGCGCGCCCCAGATGAGTGTGGGGGCCATGAACCAACGGCGTCCGATGCCGAAGAGCGCGGTGGTGAAGAAGAGGCCGGCGCCTGCCAGCGTGAGGACGTACCAGCCCTCGTGGTGGAAGGCGCTCCCGACCAGAGCGCCGTATTCGGGGTGGAAGCGAGGCAGCCAGCGCATCAGCCCGAACCCGACCGCGCCGGTCGCCGCCGCCGAGACGGCGCCGATGCCGAAGCCGGCCACCAGCCCCGGCCACCGGCCCGCCCCGCGCAGCACCGGAACGAGTACGAGCGCGGCCAGCAGGAGCATCCACGCCGTGATCGGAAAGACGAGGCCCGCCGGATACACGATCAACCCGAGACCCGGGAGCGTGAAGTACGTGACGTCGGGAGAGTCGACCTGCCCGAGGTCTGCCGCACCGAGCGCGCGTGTCAGCTTCAGGAGGCTCACGCCGTGAGCCTGGAGGGTCGCTTCCGACAGGTTGGCGGGCGTGTCGTAGGCTTGATGATAAACGGAAGCCCGTCCCACCGCGGCGAAGTTGAGCCCCTGCTTCGACGCCTCCTTGAACACCGAGAAGTCGGTGTCGTTGGGCATGCGCTCGTAGACCTCGTACAGGATCGAGTTGGTCCACCCGGGCACGTCGGCGTCCTTCAGTTGGCGAACGATCCACCCGCTCTGGGCACCCGTCTGGAACATGAGCGACGGGCCGCCGCTCCCCCGCATCTCCACGTTGAGCACCACGGAAACGTCCGACATCCAGGGATGTTCGTCCGCGAAGGCCTTCGCGCCCATCAGTCCGAGCTCGTCCCCATCCGTGATCAGGACGATCACGTCGTTGCGCGGCGGCGCTCCGGCGCGTAATGCGCGCACGGCTTCCAGGACGGAGACGACCCCCGCGCCATCGTCGGCCGCCGCGTGCGCGATTCCGGCGCCATCGTAGTGTGCGGCCAGAAGGATGGCGCCCGTGCTCTGCGTGCCCGGGATGCGCGCCACGATGTTGCGGAGCGTCGCGACGCGGACGTGAGTGTCCCGATCGAGCATGACGGTAGCGGTTTGCACCTGGGGATCGAGCCCCAACTCGCGCAGCCGCGCCACGATGTACTCCCGTACGTCGGTGTGCGCAGGGGAGCCGGTCGGGTGGGCCTCGCCGGCGATCGCCACGTCCATGGACATCGCTCGCGCGGAGGAGAACGCGGTGTCGGGGGCGTTGGCGGCGACCGGACTCGGTAACGTGCGGTACGAGCTCGACAGGAACGCCGCGACAGCCAGGACCAGGAGCGTCACCGGGCCGCGCCACCGGCTCCGTGGACCAGACGGCTCGGGAGGACGCGGCGGCTTCTTCGCCTTGGGCGGCTTGGGAGGACGCGGCGGCTTCTTCGTCCGGGGCGGCTTGGACGGGGCCTGATCATCGAGCCCGAGTGCACGCTGTTCCTCGGGCGTCAACTCGGGTGCGTCCGGGGGGGATTCACGGGACTCACGGTCCTCACCGGTGATCCCCAGTTCGTCGTCGGAAGGGAGATCCGGAAGCTTGAAATCGGTCATGGATGGCGTCCTGCCAGCACCGCCACCACGTCGTCGATGGCGGCTCGCACCCGGGACGATGGTAGTCCCGAGCCGTTGGAAAGAATCGAAAAGACGATCTGCTGCCCGTCGTCCCGACCGGCGGCCGTGTACCGGAGAATACGTACGAGGGCCCGCGGCGTCACGAGGTTGGACGCCGAAAGGCCCGATATCGCGGCCCGCTCGGCGTCTCCCCCTCGCCCTGCGGGGGCAGCGGTTGCGCACGCACTGGCGTGGAGTGAGATCGCTGCCCCGAGCGCGATGGTTCCCAGCTTGGTTCGGCGGCGTCGGCGATGCGTACGCCCTCTGGGGAAGAGTCGCCCCTGCACGAAAGCCAGACCGCCCTGGTGAGCGACCTCGGTCGGCGTTCGGCCGACCTCCCGCTTCATGGCTCGAGCGAGAGCCGTCGCCGTGGAATAGCCGAGCTGGAATGCGGCCTCCTCGACCGTGCGTTCGTCACTGTTCAGGAGAGCGCCCGCGAGCAGGAGGCGCCCCCAGAGAAGAAGCCGATTCGCGGGGGGCAAGCCACTCTCCCGCAGCAGCCGTCCCAGCGAGCGGGGCGTGTGTCCGAGTCCGGCCGCGTAGGCAGCCACGGTGGGACAGCGACCCGCGTGCTCGACCGACCACGCGACTGCGGATATGGCCTGGGGTGGAAAGCGCCCTTCCAGGGTGGTGCGTACCCGGTTGGCCCGCGCGGTCGCGAGTGAGCGCTCCATCGCGTCCCGGATGCTGCTGGTCCAAGGAGGCCGTCCGGCGAGCACCACGCCATCCATGCCGAGACTTCCGAAGCGGTATAGTTCCAACGCGCCGTCGTCCAGATCCGCGTACGCCACGAGAGCAATACCGGGATGGCGTCGGCGCACGCGCCGGATGTGGGTGAGCGCTTCCTCGCGGTTGGGGTAATCCGCGTCGACGACGCACCCGTCCACGTTCTCCGTGACGACGAAGGCGGACAGCGCGGCCCAGGACCGCACCGCCGAAACACGGTGCGTGGCGTTCAGTGCATCGGACAGCCGGGCCTCGACTCGTGCATCGGGTTGGAAGACGACGAGGTGTGCCAAATCGATAGCCCGTTGACGTGTCTTTATACGATGCGTTCGAGCCGGACCGCGGTGCCGTACGCCATCATTTCGGCGGCGCCGCGCATGACCTCCGCGGTCTGGAAACGCACGGCTAGAATCCCGTCGCCGCCGAGCGCTTCGGCCTCCTCGATCATCCGATCAATGGCCTGCTCGCGAGCCTCCGCCAACATCTTCGTATACTCGAGGATCTCACCTCCGGCAATGTTGCGGAGGGTGGCCATGATGTCGAGGCCGACGTGCCGGGCACGGATGGTATTGCCCCGCACCAGGCCCAGCGTCTCGACGACGCGCATGCCCGGGATGTCGGGAGTGGTGACGACGATCATCGATACACGTCCCTGTACGGGTCCGTGAGCCATTGGCGGTACCGTTCCCAGATCACGCTGGCCAACAGCATCAGAATGCCGATGACGATCGCTCCGGTAGCCAGTTTCTCCCAGGGGTCGCCGGGCGTGGTGGTGAAGATGTATGCGCCGTAACCCGTCCAGATGGCGGCACCGACCATCACGAGCACCCATCCGACGGGACGGGTAAGCCGCTGGTTGACTTTGTCCCAGACCGAAACGCGTCGCGTCCCCGGGTGGAAACTCAGATCCTGGAACCCCGACTTCATCGCGCGGAAGAGCTTCACCTCACGGCTGAGTTCCGTCGATGCGGCGACGCGCGCCTCGACCCGCGCGTGATCCTCGGGAGACAGCTCACCGTCGAGGAAGCGCATCAGGTCTTCGTGAGAGAGTTCGTGAAGCATCACCCGTTCCCCCTTTCCGGCGACCTGATCATGGCAGCTCCGCGCCCATGTCTTCGAGGGCGTCCTTCAGCGCCCGACGGGCGTGGAAGAGGCGACTGGCCACCGTGCCCTCGGGAATTTCGAGAATCCTGACGATTTCATTGTAGCGGAATCCCTGCAACTCCTTGAGCACCAGGATCTCCCGGTGTTCCTCTCCGATCTTTCCCAGCGCGCGCCACAGGAGCGCGCGTGCCTCCGACCGTTGCCGGATCCGCTCCGGGGACCCGTCGGCGTCCGCGGGACGCAGCTCCAGACGTTCATCGAGCGTCTCGACCTTGAATCTCGCTTGCCGGCTTCTGAGCATGTCGCGGCAATGATTCCGGAGAATCTGGAAGAACCAGGGACCGAAGGGCCGCCGCTGGTCGAAACGGCGCAGCGCCTCGTACGCTTTGACGAATGCATCCTGGAGGGCGTCGTGCGCATCCTCCATGTTGCCCAGCATGGCTACGGCCAGCCGTAGGCCCGAAGGCTCATAGGCTCGGACCAACGGCTCGTAGAAACGAGCGTCACCGGTCCTGCACTTGCGAATCAGTTCCCGCTCCAGATCAGGTTGCAACGCCGCTCCTTCCTGTGGGCCCAAATACGCGGGACGCGAGGATTTTCTTCTCCAGGAGCCAGTCCGGGCAATGCAGTGGGGCGCAACCCGTGCTCCGCGCAGGTGTCCCCGGCGCGCCACCACAAGCGTACGTCAGTTGGAGACAATCTCGGTCAGGGCACTGATCAAGGTGTCCAACTCCTCGTCGGTGTTGAAGTAGTGCGGGGAGATACGCAGGGCGCCGTCGACGCCTTTCGCGTCGTAGTCGAGCACCGCGTCGGTCCGCCGCTGGCCGGTTGTATTGATGCCTCGCGACCGGAGCGCCGATACCAGGTCGTGGGTGCTCCAGCCCAGAATCGTGACCGTCACGATCCCGGCCAACTCGGCGCCCCGGTCCAGCACCCGCGCTCCCGGCACCGCCGGAAGTCGCTCCCGCAGACCACCCGCCAACGCGCGTACCCGGTCCCGGATGGTTGCGAGTCCCAGTTCCGACGCGATCCGGGCCGCTACCCCAGTCCCGCGCACGAGCGCCCAAGCGAACTCCCATGTCTCGAAACGGCGCGCGTCTGGTGCGGGTTGGTAGAGATCGTCGTCGATCCAGTCGGCGCCGCGGAGGTCGGGGAAGAGTGGCTCCAGGCCCTCGTTCAGTACCCGCTCCGAAACCCAGAGGAAGCCGGCGCCCCGGGGGCCGCGTAGAAATTTCCGGGCGGTAGCGGACAGGAAATCGCACCCGATGTCCTCGGGCAGGACCGGCATCTGGCCGATCGACTGACAGGCGTCCACGAGATAGAAGATGCCGCGCGCGCGGCACATCGTACCGATGGCCGCCACGTCCTGCACCAGGCCGGAACTCGTGGGAACGTGCGTGACCGCGACGAGACGGGGGCGGCGGCGGTGGATCGCCTCCTCCATCGCCTGCAGATCGACGCCGCCTTCGGGGGCGTCCGGCGCCCGCACCACGTCCACGCCGAAGCGCTCGGCGAGCGCGAGGTACTGGATCTGATTCGAGACGTAGTCGCTGCGGGTCGTCAGGACGACGTCGCCGGACCGGAACGGGATCGAGGACAGCGCCTGCGTGAAGGCGGTGGTCGCGTGCTCCGTGAACGCGACGTTCTGCGACGCCGTCCCGAGGAGTCCGGCCACGGCCTGATAGGCGTCGCGGATTTCGGCCGCGGCTTCCGCCTCGGCCTCATAGCCGCCGATGTGGGCCTCCAGGTCGAGATGTTCACGGATCGCTGCAAGCACGGCCTCGGGCATGAGTGAGGCCCCCGCGTTGTTCAGGTGCACCCGGTGCGCGCACCCAGGTGTCTCGCGGCGTAGTTGTTCGATGTCCATTCAGCCCCGCACGGCGAAGTCGAGAACCCAGGGAGATTGAATTCTCGCCTCCCTCAGTTCCCCCCCTGGCTCGTCATCTTCCGTTCCTCTTTCTGCTTGCGGACCATCTCGCGCACGTCTGCCAGGAGCTTCGGCGCGTCGTACACGATGCCGTCCTTGATCGTGTACTTAATGCCGCCCACACGGATGTTCTCCCCCGTCTTGTCATCGAGCTTCGGCGCGCCGGTGCCATACAGCACCTTGAGGTTCTCGATCGGGTTGGCGTCGACCATGATGAGGTCCGCCTTGAGGCCCGGGCGCAGGATCCCGAACTCGGGCGGCGTGTCCGAATACTTGTACAGCTCCTTTGCACCGTTCATGGTCGCGGAGCGGATGACCTCGATGGGGGTCAACCCCGCCTCGCGCAGTAGCTCCAGCTCACGGATGTAGTCGAAGCCGTAGAGTTTGTAGATGAAGCCCGAGTCCGACCCTGTCGTGACGATGCCGCCGGCGTCGTTGTAGTCCTTGATGAACGCCATCCACTTCTGGTAGAACTTACGCCAGTGGTATTCGTCTTCGGACGTCCAGTAGTACCAGTAGGACCCGTGGGCGTCACGGTTGGCCTGGTAGTAGTCCCACATGGACGGCAGCGTGTACTCGTCGTGCCACTCGGCGCGCGACGCCCTCATGACGTCCCGGCTGGCCTCGTAGATCGTGAAGGTCGGGTCCATCGCCAGGCCCAGATCCAGAAACTGTTGGATGAGGTCGTTCCACTGCTCGCTACCGGGCTCGGCGGCCTGGTACCAGAGGCGAGCGACGTTTCCGAAGCGGTGCTGCTCGTCGTTGTAGTTGTAGTCGAGCGGCCAGTCCTGGATGCTGTGCTGCGTCAACATCGACTCGAAGAGCCCATAGAAGTGCGTCTGCGTGTCGAGCCCGAGTTTGGCCGCGTCGAGCGTCGTCATGCGTGCGAGGCCCATCTGGTCGAGGTGGGCTACCGTCTCGAGTTGGTGTTTGTGGGCTTCGTCGATGAGGGCCTCCATGATCGGCGGATCCCACGCGCTGAGCTTGAGCCCGTCGATGTGCTGACCGTCGACTTCCTGCGCCACGGCCCAGCGTACCCATTCGCGCGCGGCTTCAGGGGAGTCGATGGGCCTTCCGCCCCAACCCTTGCCAGTGCCTGCGCGCACGTACGAGAACATGCGCGGCGCCACGATCTCGTTCCGCGCGCTGCGCGCCTTTTCCCCGAGCTGCCATTCGAACTCCCCGTGGGGGACCCCACGAGACGTGGTGATGCCGTTCCCCATCCACAGCTTGTAGACGTACTCGGCCTGCGGTGCCTTGCCGGCGCCGCCCGTGTGGGCGTGCATGTCGATCAGGCCGGGCAGAACGTAGAAGCCCGTCCCGTCGATCTCCCGGTCACCCTTGGCGGGACGACGCCGTTCGTTGATCGGGAGATGGGGGAAGCCGACCGAATTGATCTCCTTGATCCGATCCCCCTCGACGACGATGTCGACCGGTCCGCGGGGTGGGGCGCCCGTTCCGTCGATCATCGTCGCGCCCCGGATGACCATGCGGGTGTAGGGGCCGCCCCCTTCGTCGGGGCGACGGGTGGGGGTCGTTTCCATGCCCTGGGCCCGGAGACCGCCAGCGAGCACGAGAGTTGTCGCGACCGCCAACGAGGCGCGCACGATGGGGTTGCGGAAGGAACGCTGGCGGGTCATGGCAGTGGCTCCCGGGTCTGGCGATGGCCCCCGGCAGAGGATTCTGACCGGAGACGAAGGCGTTATTATTGACGTTCCGCCCGATTCGCGCCACGGCTACGGAGCCGCATGACCCTCGATTCCGACAGCAGGACGCCGACCCTGGAGGAGGCCCGAGCGCGGGTCGAGGAGTTGCGCGCCGAACTGCGCCATCATGCGCATCTCTACCACGTGGAGGCGCGCCCGAGCATCTCGGATGAGGAATATGACATCCTCTACCGGGAGTTGGTGAAGCTGGAGGCGGCGCACCCGGAGATCGTGACGCCGGACTCGCCGACCCAGCGCGTCGGCGCGGAGCCTCAGGGCCGGTTCACCACCATACCGCATGCCGCGCCTCTGCTGTCGCTCGATTCGACGCAGGAAGGCGACGAGGTTCGCCGCTTCGACGAGCGGGTCCGCAAGGCCCTCGCGGACGCGGAGCCGACCTACCTGCTCGAACCCAAGCTGGATGGGGCCTCGATCGAGCTGGTGTACGAGAACGGCGTCCTGATGCGGGCGGTCACGCGCGGCAACGGGCGGGAGGGCGAAGGAGTGACCGAGAACCTCAAGACCGTGCCGACCGTGCCGCTCCGCCTCCGCACGACGGAGCGGCCCGCGCCCCGCTTCCTGGCCGTGCGCGGCGAGGTCATGATGTACATCTCGGACTTCGAGGCGTTCAACGAAAGGCTCGTGGAGACGGGCCAGGAGCCTTACGCCTCGCCGCGCAACTCCGCGGCCGGTGCGATCCGCCAGCTCGACCCACGTATGACCGCACAGCGAAAGCTGGACGTGCTGGTCTACGACGTGTTGGCCATCGAGGGGGCAGCGTTCGAGAAGGACACCGAGGGCATCGAGGCCATCCGTCAGTGGGGCTTCAAGGTTCCGGACCGGCTCACCACGGCAACCACGGTGGAGGAGATCCTCGCGTACCACCAGGCCTACGCGGCCGACCGCGACACGCTCGACTACGAGATCGACGGGGTCGTGATCAAGCTGGACGACATGGCGGCCCGGGAGCGCATGGGCAGGACCTCGCACCACCCCCGGTGGGCGCTTGCCTTCAAGTTCGAGCCCAGGAAGGAGGTCACGCGCATCGACCGGATCGCCGTGAGCGTCGGACGCACCGGGGTCCTTACGCCCGTGGCGTTTCTCAGGCCCGTGGTGGTCGGCGGCGTGACGATCGCGCGAGCGTCCCTGCACAACCGCGAGGAACTGAAGCGAAAGGACGTCCGGGAGGGCGACACCGTGCGCATCCAACGCGCCGGCGACGTGATCCCGCAGGTTGTGGAAGTCGTCTCGCACGAAACCCCGCGGCAGCCTCCCTTCGACATGCCGACCGAGTGCCCCGCGTGCGGCACCCCGGTCTACGAAGACGGCCCGCGAACGATCTGTCCGAATCGCTTCCGCTGTCCGGCGCAGCTCAAGGGCCGCATCGCGCACTTTGGCGCGCGCGAAGCGCTGGACATCGAGGGCCTCGGCGAAGAGACGGCTCACCTCTTCGTCGAGCGGGGGCTCGTCACGAAGCTGGCCGAACTGTTCGACCTTACCGTCGAGCGGCTTCTCCCACTCGAGGGCTTCGCCGAGAAGAGCGCGTCCAACCTGGTGGACGCCATCC
>JBBSOM010000043.1:0-10332 GCA_038259715.1 Longimicrobiales bacterium | reverse complement strand
GGCGCGCACGTCGCCCACGACGGTGTCGGTGAGCGGGACCAGGGTCGCGGCCGTGATGCCGGCGTCCATGTCCGGGTAGGTCTGCTCGAGTGAGCGTGCGATGGTGGCCAGCTCCGTAGTGGCTGTCTCGATGGCGGTTCCGGGAGCAAGTCGGCCGAAGGCGCTCAGGAATCGAACCGCCCGGAACTCCGTCGGAATGTCGTCCTGCGGGATCACTGTCAACGGGACGTAGACGTCGACGGCCTGTCCCTCGGGGAAATTGAAGCCTTCGGGCATGATGCCGACGATCTCGAAGGCGCGATGATCGAGTTCGATGGTGCGTCCGACCAGGCCGGGGTCTCCGGCGAAGAGACGCTGCCATGCCCCCCAGGACAGCACGGCCGCCATCCGGCGATCGCCCTCGTCCCTGGGCTCCAGCGACCGGCCGGTCGCCGGCGGAACGCCGAGCACGCGGAAGAAATCACCCCCGACCCATTCCGTCGAGAGTTCCATCGGTGCGTCGCCGCCCAGATAGACGTAGCCGCCCGGAAGGGTGGAATAGGCGGCCAGTCCGTCGACCGTCCTGGCGCGCTCGCGCCAATCGCGGAAGTCGGGATACGAGAACGCGGTCCTGTCCAGTCCCCGTGAGGGCGAGGACGGCCACACACGCACGAGTCGGTCGGGCTGCGGGTAGGGCAGGGGCTCGAGCAGAACCGCGTCGACCACGCCGAAGAGCGCGGTGGCCGAACCGATGCCGAGCGCGAGGACGAGCAGGGCCGAGAGCATGAAGCCCGGGTTCTTCCGCAGGCTGCGTGCGCCGTACCGAACATCCTGGACGATGTCGTCGACCCAGCGGCCTCCTCGCGCGTCGCGCACGCGTTCCTTGGTGCGCTCCACCCCGCCGAAGCGAAGAAGCGCCTCCCGCCGAGCAAGCGCCGGATCCATGCCGCCGCGCACCCGCTCCTCCGTCTCCATCTCGACGTGCATGCGCAGCTCGTCGTCCAACTCGCACTCGACGGAGCCCTTCTGGAAAAAGAGGCGGAGCCTACGAGCCACCCGGTCGATCCACGTCATCGTTCCCCCCCTGGCTTGGTGGTCCCAACCCTGGCTTCCTGGTCCCAACCTCGGCGCGCGGGGCCTCCCGCGAGGTCCTGCTCTCTCTTTCCTGCTTCCTCTTTCCCTCGGCCCGCCGGCCCGCGCGCTCGGGTCAGCTTGCGCCGAGGGCCGTGGCCATCGCCGCGGTGAAGGTGCTCCAGCTCTCGCGCTCGTCCGCGAAGTGCGCCCGGCCGCCGGCCGTGAGCTTGTAGAACTTTGCGCGCCGGCCCTCGTTGGAGATGCCCCATTTCGCCGAGACGAGTCCCCGGCCTTCCAGTCGATGCAATGCCGGATACAGCGAACCCTGGTTGACCTCGAGCACTTCGTTCGACATCTGCCGGATCCTCTTCGAGATGCCCCATCCGTGCAGGGTGCCGAGCGTCAGCGTCTTGAGGATGAGCAGGTCCAGCGTTCCCTGGATGAGATCGGGCTTCGATCGGGTCATGGCGCCACTCCGGCGTCGCGACGGAGGGCATGCGTCGCCTCCGCGGGATCAATTTCGACGCCGTTGGGCGCCGCTTTGTTGTCGAAGAATAATACCTTGTGGTTCGACAACAAGGGGGCCGGGCCCGCGGTTCCGCCGGAGGGCCCCCCCACCGCGACGGCGTTCTCCCCTATCGGAGCTGCAACCCTGGAATATCGTCGAAGTCGGCGCGGTTGAGCGTCCAGAGGCGTGCATTCCACGTGAGTCCACAGGCCGCAATCGCCAGGTCGATCTCCCGGCCCCTGGCTCGAGGGATCTCCCGGTAGAGCTTCGCGGCCAGAGCCGCTTCGGGCGAACCGAAGGGAATCGCCTCCTCGGCGGGCAACAGGGCCTCCTGGGCGGCGAGTTCTTCGCGAACCCGAGGCCCGCGAAGCCATTCGTACATCACCAGGGTGGGCACCACGACCCGCTCACCGGCCCCGAAGGTGCGGCGAAGCTCTCTAATGCGCGCGCGCGTTGACGCTCCCTGCGTGCCCCCGTAGCTTTCTCCAAAGGAACCAGTTGTCAGCGGCCCATCCCCTGTCGGGGTGGGCCTTTTTTCACGAGTGAAGCGCCCATGCCGGGAACAACCGGGGAGTGCACTGTCGTCGTCGGGTGTCAGTGGGGAGACGAGGGCAAGGGAAAGATCGTCGACGTGTTGGCGGAGGGCGTCGACATCGTCGCGCGTTACCAGGGCGGGGCGAACGCCGGGCATACCGTGCACGTCGGCCCCGACGAGTTCATCCTGCACCAGATCCCCTCGGGCGTTCTTCACGCGGGCAAGCGCTGCCTACTGGGTAACGGGGTCGTACTGGACGTCGAGCAGTTCTTCGACGAGTACGACGCCCTGGTGGCTCGCGGTATCGATCTGACCGGCCGTGTCGGCGTGAGCCGGCGCGCGCACGTACTCCTTCCGTACCATCGCTTCCTCGACAGGGCCTCGGAGAGCACCGCCGAAGAGAAGATCGGAACGACCGGGCGCGGGATCGGTCCGGCATACGAGGACAAGGCCGGGCGGCGCGGGGTGCGGGTGGTGGACTTCGGCAACCCGGAGCGATTGGCCAAGCGGGTGCAGGCAGGGATGGATCGGGTGTGCGCCCGCCTCGATGAACTCGGCCACGGCGCAGACGACGAGCTTCACCGTCAGATGGACCGCGCACTGGCGCTTTCGGATCGGCTCCTCGATGTCTCGACCGATACGGGCCCGGAGATTTCGCGAGCGCTCGCGGCGGGCCGGCGCGTGCTCCTCGAGGGCGCGCAGGGCACGGCGCTCGACCTCGATCACGGCACGTACCCATTCGTCACGTCGTCCAACACGACCGCATCGGGCGCGGCGACCGGCACCGGGATCGGGCCCACCCTCATCGACAACGTCATCGGTGTGGTCAAGGCGTACACGACCCGCGTCGGCGAGGGCCCGCTCCCCACGGGATTTGAGCCGGAGATGGACGAGCGCATCCGCAAGTTGGGCGGCGAGTTCGGCGCCACCACAGGCCGTCCGAGGCGATGCGGTTGGTTCGACTCCGTGCTCTCGCGTTTCGCCTCGCAGGTCAACGGCCTCACGGGCGTGGCGGTCACGAAGCTGGACGTGCTCGACACCCTCTCCGAACTCAAGGTCGCCACGGCGTACCGCATGCCGGACGGCAGCGTGGTCGAAGACTTTCCGGCTGACACGTGGTCGCTCTCACACATCGAACCCGTGTATGAGACACTTCCCGGCTGGGAGCGGAACACCGGCGAGGCGCGCACGCTGGACGACTTGCCCGCCAACGCACGGCGCTACCTGGACCGGCTGGAGGAACTGACGGAGGCGCCGGTGCGCTGGGTGAGCGTGGGTACGCGCCGGAGCCAGATCATCCCGGTCAGGTGACATGGAGCACCATGACCCCACGGCCGGCTTCGGGCTCGCGCTCGGCGGTGGGCTCTTGCGTGGGCTCGCTCATCTAGGGGTTCTGTCCGTGCTCGAGGAAGAGGGGCTGACCCCCGGTTGGTTGGCCGGCACGAGCTCGGGCGCGATCGCCGCGGTTTTCGCCGCGTTCGGGATATCCTCCTTGGCGGCGGCGGATGCGCTCGGGGAACTGGATTGGAGCAGCATGACGAGGACGCACCTCTTCGGCCCCTACGGCTTCGCCACGAACGAGGGTCTCGAGCAGATCCTGCGAGAGGCGCTCGGGGATGTCCTCCTCGAGGATGCGCGCATTCCGCTCGCCGTAGTTACAACGGACATCAACACGGGCGAGCGTGTGATTCTCGATTCCGGGCCCGCTGCCCGCGCCGTGCGCGCGAGCTGCTGCATGCCGGGCCTGTACTCCCCGGTCGAGATGGATGGCCGCCTGCTGGTGGACGGCGCGCTGGTCGAGAACGTTCCGGCGCGCGCCGCACGGGAGATGGGCGCGCCGCTGGTCGTGGCCGTCAGCCTGGGCTTCTCGCTGTCCTATACCCCCGTGAAGAACTGGGCCAACGTGGTCACGAACGCATTCGAGGTAGCCGTCGACAGCCAGATGCGGTGCGAGATCCGCTCGGACGCCGACATCCTGATCGACCCCGATGTGGCCGGCTTCAGCCGCGTGCGAGCCGGCGACCGCGAAGCCGTGATCGAGGCCGGGCGCACTCGTGCCCGCGAGGCTGTCCCCGCCCTGCGGAAAGCGCTCCACGCGGCGGAGGGCAACATCCTGACCCGCTGGATGCGTGGGGAACGGGACTGGATGACCGGAGAATCCGACAGCTGACCCTCCTGGGGGGTCATGCCTTGCGTGCAACCAACAGTGTCGACGGGTTGTCACGCCATACCAGAGCCGCCTCGAAGCCCGCTGCGCGCAGGCCCGCCATCTCCTCCGCCGGCGGGTAGTACGTGTCCTCGTCCGCCCAATCCGCGAAGTGCTGTCGGGCTTCCTCATCGGAGATGCCGGAGCGCGCCATATGCGCCGCCCATGCCGCGAACGAGGCGTCTCGGCCGGAACCCTCGGTCGGCATCATGACGTCGCCGTTGACGAAGACTCCCCCTGGCGCAAGGGCGGTGTGGACCCTGCGGAAGATCGCGATACGATCTTCCATGCGCGGAATGTGATGAAGCGAGAGCGAAGCCGCGGCTGCATCGCACGAGGGCAGCGCGTCGGAAAACGAACCGAGATGGAGTCGCGCTCGCTCTCCGAACGGGGCCAGTCGGATGCTGGCCTGGCCCAGCATCTCCGGATCGATGTCGAGCAAGTCGACGGCGCCGACCACTTCGCGCGCCAGGATGGCCGCGGACAGCCCACCGGTCCCGGCGCCGAGTTCGAGCACACGCGAAGGCGACACGGACGCAACCGCATCGGCCGCCCGCGCGAGCATGGTTTCGTAGCCCGGAATCCACGCGCGAATGGCTTGGTCATACGCGTCGATGCCGACGTGCAAGTGGCGGCGGACGCTATGGCTCATCGGCCACAAGGTCGCTATTCATACTGGCTTCCGCCAACGCGGGGTCGGCCCGTCGGCCCGTCCCTCGGTTCCGTCTGATTTCGACGATCCCTCAAGGGGGGGACCATGGTCACTACAAGCAGTGGGGCCACCGCGCTCCTCGCAGTCGCTCTCTTCGCTGTACCCGTCGCCGCGCAGACGAACGCCCGTCGCCCGATGACCTGGATGGACATCCAGGAAACGTCGCGCGCGGGTTCCTGGAAGCCCAGCCCGGACTCGAAGTGGATGCTGTACACCGTCTCCACGCCGAACTGGGAAGACGCGGCATCCTACAGCGACATCCATCTGGTCTCGATGCAGCAGGGTCTGCCGTCGCACCGGCAGATGACGTTCACGGAGAACAAGAACGAGACGTCGCCGGCATGGTCCCCGGACGGAAGCTGGTTCGTGTTCCGATCGGATCGGGACGCGACGGGCAGTGGCCACCAGGACCAGTTGTACATGATGCATCCGGATGGCGGCGAAGCCCGCAAGATCACCGCGGCCAAGGATGGCGTGGGCGACTTCCGCTTCAGCCCGGACGGTGCGTGGCTCGTCTATCGCGCCGGCAAGTCGGGCAAGCAGCAGCTCTGGCGCATGGCCGTGGCCGATCTTCCCGAAGCGAGTCCCGAACAGCTTACCCGGAACATGGCGGGTGTGGACCAGTGGACATTTGCGCCGGATAGCCGCTCCATCTGGTTCACGCGCCCGGACACCGTCTTCCAGGATGACGAGACCCGGCGCGAAAAAAAGTTCACCGTCGACATCAAGAACGATGTGACGCCGCTCGAGAGCCTCTGGCGCCTCACCCTCGACTCGAAGTCCGAGCAGGCCATGGCGCAGGACACGACCTACAGTGTGTCCGGTTTCGAGGTCTCCCCGGACGGGAAGTGGGTCGGATTCACCGGATCTTCGGGGAAGCGCTACGAGCGCAACATCACGGAGGAGCGGCTCTACTCGGACCTGTACCTGCTCGACGCCGGGGCAGGCAGCATCGAGCGCCTGACGAACAACACCGAAGTGGGTGAGGGTGCGCTGTCGTTTTCGCCGGACTCACGCATGGTCGCGTTCTCGGCTCCGGACGACATGACGCGCTACACCATGACCGAGAATCGCGTCTACCTGCGCCAGGTCGATGCCTCCGGCCAGTCCTTCAAGAAGCTTGGAACCGCCTACGACGGCAGTGTGAGCGTCGGCTTCTGGTCCAAGGACGGAAAGACGATCTACTTCAACGACGGCATCAAGGTCACCAACGAACTGTTCGCGCTCGACGTCGCGAGCGGCATGGTCACCCAGATCACTCATGAACGGGCGGCCCTGCGGGTGGACCGCGACACCGACACGGGTTCGATTCTGGTCGATTACTCGGACCCGATGACGCCTCCCACGGTCTTTGCGGTGGCCGGCATCGACCAGGTCGCAGATCGGAAGAGCTGGGTGCAGCTCGTCGACGCGAACCCGCAGTTCCAGCACATCGCGCTCGGGAAGGAGGTCGAGGTCGAGTGGACCTCGACCGACGGCAGGAAGGTCGGTGGAGTGCTCGTGTACCCGGTGGACTATCAGGAGGGACAGCGCTACCCACTCATCGTGGCGATCCACGGCGGACCCGCCTCGGCCGACGTGCTCGGCTTCAATGGCGGATACGGTACGCAGGTATACGCGAGCAACGGCTGGGCGGTATTGCGCCCGAACTACCGTGGCTCCACGAACTACGGCAATAAGCACCGCACGGACATCGTCGGCGACTACTTCACGCTCGGCTACGACGACATCATGACGGGCGTGGACCACCTCATCGCCGAGGGCGTCGTCGACGGCGACCGCATGGGGGTGCTGGGGTGGAGCGCCGGCGGGCACTGGTCGGATTGGATCCTCACGCACACGGATCGATTCAAGGCCATCAGTTCGGGCGCGGGTACCATGGATTGGATTTCCATGTACGCGCAGAGCGACGTGCATCGGAACCGCCAGTTCTACCTGGGCGACGGCGTCCTGTACGACGACAACTTCGACGTCTGGTTGAACCAGTCGCCCATCAAGTACGTGAAGAACGCCAAGACGCCGACGATGATCCACGTGGTCGAAGGCGACCCCCGCGTCCCGTCACCGCAGTCCGTCGAGTTGCACATGGCGCTGATGACGCTTGGCGTCCCGACCGAATTGTTCATGTATCCCGGGCACAGCCACGGGATCCCCGACCCGCGCAACCGGCTGGTGAAGTCCGTGGCCGAGCAGGCATGGATGGACTACTACGTGCTTGGAAAGGGTCAGAAGTTCCAGTGGCGGGAGGTCCTGTCCACGCTCGACCCAGAGAAGGGTCCGGACGTCGTATCCGCGGACGCCGGCCGGGGACGGTAGCGAGCTGGAGTCGTGACATGTTCGACGATCTGAAACGCGTAGGGAGCTTCGTCTGGAAGCTGCTGACCGAGTTCATGGGCGACGACTGTCCGCGGATGGCCGCGGCCCTTTCGTACTACTCGATCTTCGCGCTGCCGCCGCTTTTCGGTTTGCTCGGCGTTCTGACCAGCCACTTCGTGGGGCCGGATGAGGTCCGGGACTTCGTCGCCAGCCAGGTAGAGACGTTCATCGGCGTGGCCGGGGCGAGGCGCATCGTGAATGTCGTCGCCGAAACCGTCACGCCGGACTTCTCCGGGCCCGCGGCCATCCTGGGTATGACCGCGCTCGTCTTCGGAGCCACCGGCGCCTTCTTCCAAATGCAGAAGGCGCTCAATACAGCATGGGGGGTGGAGCCGGACCCCCGGCGAGGCGACGTATACACCTTTTTCGTGAAGCGCGCGGTGGCGCTTCTCATGGTCGGCGCGTTCGGCCTGCTCCTGCTCGCATCGTTCGTTGCGAGCACGTTCCTTTCGTTCTTCCGGCGCGCCCTGCGGCATGTTGCGCCCGCGTGGACCCTGACCTGGGGGTTGCCCGCGGCCGACGTGATCGTGTCGCTGGTGGCGGTCACGCTGCTCTTCACGATCATCCTGCGTTACGTCCCGGATGCCCGGGTCTACTGGCGCGACGCGATCGCGGGTGGCGTCTTCACGGGTCTGCTCTTCACGGGCGGCAAGGTGTTGATCGCCTACTATCTCGGTCAGAGTGACCCTGCCAACGTCTACGGTGCGGCGGGCTCGCTGGCCATCGCGCTCCTGTGGGTCTACTACAGCGCGATCATCCTGCTGCTCGGCGCCGAGTTCACCCAGCTCTGGGCGGCGCGTCACCACCCGCGCGTGGTTCCGCTACGGGGCGCCGTGCGCGTCCACCGTCAGGTGGTCTTCGACGACGACGAGACGGACGGCGCGGTCGAGGGCTCGCCTTCCGCCTCGTAGACGCTCGGCTATGCCGCAGCCTTGCGGCGCCCACCGGCAGCCGTGCCAATGACGGCGCCGAGGAGCCCGGTCACCGCCGACGAGACGGGGGCGAACGTCAAGAGCATCCAGGGTTGGTCACCCATGAGGACGGCCGCGAGAACACCGACCAGCGCGCCGACGAAACCGATCACGGCGCCGCCCTTCGCGGCTTCGCCGAACGACCGGGGCACGGTCACGCCGTACCCGATCCCGAGTGCGAAGGGGATGCCCATCCCGAGCAGGGCGGAGAGGTCGATGACCGCTTCGCTGAAGTGGCCGGCGACGACCATGAGCATCTGCAACGCCACACCCAGCCATACGAAACGGGTCATGCTCGCCTCTCCTGAAGGTGGGTTGGCAGGATGCCTGGTCGCTCCTAGAAGATCGCGCCGACCACGCTCAGCACCCAACCGATGATCATGATCCACATCGGGAGGAGCGCGAGCCCCACCGAGAAGGTGAGCCCCATCCGGTACAGCGATGGGCCGACGGGGAGAAGGTCCCGGCCGAACAGCCTGTGCGCAAGGATTTCGAGGATTGGGCCGGACGTGTAGAAGACGTTGGCCAGCACACCGAAGACCAGCATCGGCCGCAGGATGTAGAGAAACGGCGGGGGAACGGTGCTGTGCGGGGGGAGGAGCGTGAGCACGTACCCGATACCGACGGTGAGGGTGCCGGCGGTTCCCACCCAGACATTGTACGCGAGGCGGCGGCGCTCCCACCACCTCCAGATGGCGCCCGCACGCCGTTCGGCCGGTGCGGGGAAGAGAAACTCGGTGAGTTCGGACATGTCGAAGTTGGTGAAGGCTGGGTGGGCGGGTCGTCGAGATCGTCGCCGCGAAGAAGCGGACCCCTCGAAGATTGTCATCTCGCACGTCGATAGCAAGTACTTTGTATAATAAAGTGCAGCGGATGGAGTACGCGCCTGCGTCGGCCGCGCGCTATCTTTCCCATTCCTTGTCCGAGAACGACAACCGGAGTCCGACGCCCGCATGTTCGACGAGCTGAGTACCAAGCTCGACGCCGCGCTAGCCAAGCTGCGCCAGCGCGGCGTGTTGACCGAGCCGATGATCAAGGAAGGGCTGCGCGAGGTCCGCCGCGTGCTGCTCGAGGCCGATGTGAACTTCGCCGTGACGCGCGACTTCCTGGGACGGGTCCAGGAACGCGCACTCGGCGAGGCCGTGCTCAAAGCGATCAGCCCGGGTCAGCAGATCGTGAAGATCGTGCACGACGAACTGGCCAACCTCATGGGCGAGGGCCGCGCCACGCTGGAGTGGTCGCTCTCGCCCCCGACCGTAATCCTGATGGTCGGCCTGCAGGGCTCCGGGAAGACGACGTCCACCGCGAAGATCGCCAAGCGACTCGCGCGTGAGGGGCGTATGCCCATGATGGCCGCCGCCGACCTGCAACGGCCCGCCGCCATCGAGCAGCTCCAGACCCTCGGCAAGCAGATCGACGTGCCGGTGTACGCGGGCGTGTTCGGTGGCGACCCGGTCGAGACGGCGGTCCGGGCGCGTGACGCCGCCCGGGCAGGAAAGCACAAGGTTCTCCTGGTCGACACCGCCGGCCGGCTGCAGATCGACGAGACGCTGATGGACGAGCTCCGTCGGGTGAAGGACGCCGTCAAGCCGCAGGAGATCCTGCTGGTGGCCGACGCGATGACGGGTCAGGAAGCGGTCAAGATCGCGCAGGGCTTCGACGAGGCGCTCGGGCTCACCGGCGTGGTCCTGACCAAGATGGACGGCGACGCCCGTGGCGGCGCCGCCCTCTCGATCCGCGGGGTGACGGGCAAGCCCATCAAGTTCGTCGGCACAGGCGAGGGCCTCGACGCGCTGGACGTGGCGGACCCCCAGAGGCTGGCGGGGCGCATTCTCCAGATGGGCGACGTGGTGGGGCTCGTGGAGCGCGCCCAGGCCGCCATCGATCACGACGAGCAGGAGAAGCTTGCCGAGAAAGCCCTTGGGAAAGGGCGCTTCACGCTGGAGGACTTCCTGACCGCCATGCGGCAGG
>JBBSOM010000042.1:0-10423 GCA_038259715.1 Longimicrobiales bacterium | reverse complement strand
CACGGCGCGGCCTCTCCCGTGGCGTGGCCGCCGAGCCCCAGCCGTCCGAGCGCGGTGACCAGCGTGTCCCACTGGTCGCGCTGCTCCTCGAGCCAGGCGTGCCCGTCCGACGTGACCTGATAGTACTTGCGGCGCCGTCCGGAGGGAGCCGTCCGCGACACCGGCTTCAGGTGTCCGCGCGCCTCCAGATTGTACAGGAGCGGGTAGACCGTGGAGTGACCCATCGCAAGGAGGCCGCCGGTGTCACGCTCGAGGGCCTCCACGAGCTCGTAGCCGTACATCTCCCGGCGGGCGAGGAGGGTCAGCACGGCCAGGGGGGCGGCGCCCCGCATCCATTCACGTTCCAAGGTCATGGGTTTCGCTCGTCGGTGGGTCGGTTCATGCGTTATCTGGCCGCCTCGCTGCTGTCATGGGATTATAGTATGTACTACATAGTATGCGGCGCAAGACTATCCCTTCGCAGCGTTGGACGGCCTGACCCCGGCGAAGGTTACATTCCCACCCTATGACAGACTTCTCGTTCACGTTGCACGCCAACGACGGGGCCGCCCGCCGTGGGACGTTCCGCACGCCCCATGGCGATGTCGAGACCCCCGCCTTCATGCCCGTCGGCACGCTCGCCACCGTCAAGACCGTCGACATGCTCGAGGTCGAGGAACTCGGTGCGGGGATGGTGCTGGCCAACAGCTACCATCTGTACCTGCGTCCGGGCCACCAGTTGGTGCGGAAGCTGGGCGGGCTCCACGCGTTCATGCGGTGGGACGGTCCGATTCTCACGGACTCGGGCGGCTATCAGGTCTTCTCGCTGGCCGACATCCGGGACATCAGCGACGAGGGCGTCGTGTTCCAGAGCCACATCGACGGCTCCAAACACATGTTCACCCCCGAGTCGGTCATCGACCTGGAGCGCACGCTGGGTGCCGACGTGATCATGGCGTTCGACGAGTGCCCTCCCGGAGGCTCTACACACGCGGGCGCGGCGCGCGCCAACGAGCGCACCCTGCAATGGTTGATCCGCTGCCGTCAACGCTTCCAGGAGCTCGAGGCCCGTGGGGACGCACCGGCGCAGGCGCTCTTTCCGGTGCTGCAGGGCAATGTGTACGACGACCTCAGGCGTGCGCACGCACGCCAATTCCAGGAGGTCGGCGACTGGCCCGGCTTCGGCATCGGTGGACTCAGCGTCGGAGAGGCCAAGCCCGACATGTGGCGCACCCTCGACGTGCTCGACGAGGCGCTGCCGGTGGACCGTCCCCGCTACCTGATGGGCGTCGGGTATCCGGACGATCTCCTCGAGGCGATGTCCAGGGGCTGCGATCTCTTCGACTGCGTCGCGCCGACGCGCAACGCGCGCCACGGAACCGTCTGGACGAGCGGGGAGGGCCAGGTCAACTTGAAGGCGGCTCGCTTCCGGGAGGACACGCGCCCCGTGGACCCCGACTGCGATTGCGCCACGTGCAGCCGCTACGACCGCGCCTACCTCCGGCACCTCGTGACGTGCTCGGAACTTCTCGGCGTTCGGCTGCTTTCGATCCACAACCTGCGTTTTCTCGTACGGCTCGCCGAGCAGGCCCGGGAACACATCGTGGCCGGCTCATTCGCCACGTGGAGCCTCGATTGGTTGGAACGATACCGGCGCGCCGAGGGGTAGCCTGCTGGCACGCTCCCGGCAGGTGACCGGGCCACGAGGCACTCCACGACCCGACATCTACGGAGAGACAAGGTGACGAACACCGCAATCGCGATGCTCATGGCGCCCCGCTCAGGGGGATCCGGCGGGATCATCTTCATGGGACAGATGGTCCTGATCTTCGTCATCTTCTACTTCCTCCTGATCCGGCCGCAGAGCAAGGAACGCCAGCGCCACGAGCAGATGCTCAAGGAACTCAAGAAGGGCGACGAGATCATCACGAACGGTGGGATCATCGGCTCCGTCGTCCATGCCGAGGAGACCCGATTGACCATCCGCACCGGCGACAACACCCGCCTGACCGTGGACCGGAGCCGCATCGCTCAGGTGCTCGGCCCGAAGGCCGGCACCGGCGGCAAGGACGAGTAGGACCGATGTCGGTGCGCGACGTCGTCTTGCTGGGCGATCCGGTATTGCGCGAACCCGCGGAATCCGTCGAGGTTTTCGACGCGGAACTGCGGGCGCTGGTGCGCGACATGTTCGAGACGATGTACGCTGCGGAGGGAATCGGGCTGGCGGCGCCGCAGATCGGCGTCGGTAAACGCCTTCTGGTGGTGGACCTCCGTCGCGACGATGAGCCCGAGGCGCGGGTCGCGCTGGTGAACCCGCGTGTGGTCTGGTCGAGCGACGACACCGACAAGCAGCCGGAAGGCTGTCTGAGCATTCCCGGTATCGAGGAAGTGATCGAGCGCCCCTGGTCGGTGCGCATCGAGGGTGTGAGCCCGGAAGGCGAGCCGGTTTCGATCGAAGCCGAGGAGCTTTTCAGCCGCGCGCTCCAGCACGAGATCGACCACCTCGACGGCGTGCTCTTTCTGGACCGGCTCGGTCCGCTCGCGCGTAAGCTCGCGCTGAAGCGTTGGAAGAAGCTTCGCACCGAAGCGGAAGTCGAAGGGGAGGCCAACGCCAGGAATCGCCGCCTGTGAAGGTCCTCTTCTGGGGTACGCCCGACTTCGCGGTCTCCTCGCTCCTGGCTCTGGATCAGGAAGGCTTCGATGTGGTGGGCGTGGTCACGCAGCCCGATCGGCCGGCCGGGCGGGGGCGCAAGCTCACGCCCTCGCCGGTAAAGGAGGTCGCGCGCGCGATGGGCGTCCCGCTCCTCACGCCGGATCGCCCACGGGGCGATGACTTCGTGGCCCGGATCCGGGCCCTCGGTCCGGATCTCAGCGTGGTGGTCGCCTACGGGCACATCCTCGGCCGCGAGGTGCTGGACGTCCCGAAGATGGGTTCGATCAATGTGCACGCCTCGCTTCTGCCCGCGTTGCGCGGCGCCGCCCCGATCCATTGGGCCATCGCCCGAGGCCATCAGACCACGGGCGTGACGATCATGCGCATGGTCGAGGCCATGGATGCGGGCCCGATCCTGCACGCGATCGAGGAGCCGATCCTCCCCGGAGAGACGGCGTCCGAACTGTCCATGAGGCTCTCCGAACTGGGCGCCGAGGCGTTGGTCGAGGCGCTCGCCCTGCTCGCCGCGGAGAGCGCCGGGGAACGCGAGCAGGAGCACGAGCGGGCGACCTTCGCGCCCAAGGTCGATCGCGACGTCGCGCGCATCGACTGGGCGCGGCCGGCCCGGGAAATCGAGTGGCATATCCGCGCCATGGACGCGGTGCCGGGTGCGTGGTCCGAGATGGACGGGCAGCCCGTCAAGTTCTTCCGGCCGCGCGTGGATGAAGCAACCCCTGTCGGCGACGCCGCACCCGGCACCGTACTGGTGGCCGACCCGCACCCCGACGCAGACGTGGGCCTGGTGATCGCGACCGGACAAGGCGCGCTCATCTGTGACGAGGTGCAACCACCGGGGAAACGCCGCATGCCGACGAAGGATTGGCTTCGGGGTCGCGGCGTCGAGGTCGGGCGCCGCTTCGGGGGATGAGCGCGACCGCCTCCGCCTCCGTATGGCACCGTGGGCCCGCCGTGCCTGCGCTCCACCTGCTCACCGACGAGGCCGTGCTCGAGCGAACGGATTTCGCTCCGGTGGCCGCCGACCTCATGGACATGGGCGGTGCGCGCATCGCGTTCCACCTGCGCGGACCGCGAACCGGGGGCCGCGTGCTCTTCGAGCACGCACGCGCGCTCCTGGCGTCGGCCCGGGCGGCGGACGTGCTGCTCGTGGTGAACGACCGGGTGGACGTCGCCCTCGCGGTGGGCGCGACCGGGGTGCACCTCGGCCGGCGCTCGATTCCGGTCGTCGACGCGCGCGCGCTTCTGGGTTTCAGCGCGCGCGTGGGCGTTTCGACGCACACGGACGAGGAGGCGGCCGAAGCCTCCGCCGAGGGCGCGGATTGGATCTTCGCGGGTACCATCTGGGTGTCGTCGACCCATCCGGACCGCGAGGGCCGCGGGGTCGGCGCGATCACGTCGGCCGTGGCGGCGGTCGACGCTACGGATGGGACAGCGCCCGTGCCCGTCGTCGCCATCGGGGGCGTCACCCCGGACCGGGTGGCCACGGCGCGGAAGGCGGGCGCGCGCGGCGTGGCGGTGATCCGGGGTGTCTGGGACGCGCCGGACCCAGGAGCGGCGCTGAGCCGATACCTTCAAGCTCTGGAGAGCGACGAATGAGCGACGACACGATCCGGGTCCATTTGAACGGCAAGGACCGCGAGGTGGCTGCGGGCCACACGGTCCACTCGCTCATCGAGTCGCTCGAACTCCACCCGGCCATGGTGGTGGTCGAGTTGAACCGGGACATCCTGACGAGAGAGACCTACACGGAGACCCCGGTGCATGAAGGAGACAGCATCGAACTCGTCCACTTCGTGGGCGGGGGATAGATGAGGATGCATAGAGAAGGCAGAGATCCATGACACAGACGATCGAAGTGGGACGGGACGCCACGCTGGACACTCCTCTGGTGATCGGGGGGCACGCCTTCACGTCGCGCCTCATCGTGGGGACGGGCAAGTACGCCACCAACGGGATCATGGTCGACGCCATCCGCGCGAGCGGTGCCGAGATGGTGACGGTGGCGGTGCGGCGCATCGATCTGGACCGGACGAAGGAGGAGGGCATCCTCCATCATCTGAGTCCCGACGACTTCTTCCTTCTCGCGAACACCGCGGGGTGCTACAACGTCGAGGACGCGGTGCGCTATGCGCGCCTCGCGCGCGCCGCCGGCTTCAACGAGTGGATCAAGCTCGAGGTCATCGGGGACCAGGACACGCTGCTTCCCGATACCACGGCGACCCTGGAGGCCGCGAAGATCCTGGCCGCCGAGGGCTTCAAGGTCATGGCCTATACCAACGACGACCTGATCACCGCGCTTCGCCTCGAGGACGCCGGTTGCGCCGCGGTCATGCCGCTGGCCAGCCCGATCGGGAGCGGCCTGGGGGTCGTGAATCCGTACTTCATCCGCGAGATCAAGCGACGCCTGGAGGTGCCCGTGATCGTCGACGCGGGTGTGGGTACCGCGTCGGACGCGTGCGTGACCATGGAGCAGGGTGTCGACGGCGTGCTGATGAATACCGCACTCGCCGCGGCCGACGACCCGGTTTGCATGGCGCACGCCATGAAGCATGCGATCCGGGCGGGTCGGCTCGCGTATCTTGCCGGACGGATGCCGTCGCGGGAGATCGCCGTGCCCTCGTCCCCGGCCAAGGGGATGCTGGACTGAGCGCGTCCGGGATCACCGCCTCCCGACAGGCCGCGTTCCGCATCCAGTCGGACGTGGCCCGGGGGCTCCGGTTGGATGTGGCGCTCGGTCGGGCCGCACCCGCGCTCGATCCGCGTGACAGGGCCTTCACGCACGACTTGGTCTACGGCGTCGCCCGGCTACGTGGCCGCCTCGACCATCTGATCGGCCTCCGGGTCCACAAGGGTCTAGGTCGCCTCGACCGGCCGGTGCTCGAGCTCCTCCGCCTGGGGGCGTACCAACTCCTCTATATGGACGGAGTGCCGCGGTACGCGGCGGTGTCGCAGACCGTCGAACAGGTGCGCGCCGCCTCGGGGCAGGGTGCGGCGGGGCTAGCCAACGCGGTGCTGCGGGGTGTTGTGGACGCCGGCGTGTCCCTCGATCTCTTCCCGGACTTCGGAACCGATCCGGTCGGCTTCCTGTCGACATGGGGTTCCCACCCCCGCTGGATGGTGGATCGCTGGCTCGCGCGCTGGACGCCTGAGGACGTGCGCGCCCTTGTGGACGCCGACAACGAGCGACCGCACGTGAGCCTGACGCCGCTCGAGACCGCCGCGGACGCGGCCGCCGAGGTGCTTGCCCGCGCGGGAATTTCGTGCGAGTCGCTGGGCGAACGTATCGGGTGCGTCCGTCTCGCTTTCGGAGCGGACCCCGCGGCCGCTCTGGCGACAGTGTGCGCGGTGGTGCAGGATCCCGGTGCCCATCTCGTGACGCGCTATGCGGATGTTCCCGAGGGCATGAAAGTTGCGGATGTGTGTGCGGCGCCCGGAGGCAAGGCGCTCGCTCTGTCCGGGCGGGTGATCTATACTCTGGCCGCCGATCGATCGGAAATGCGCATGCGCCTCATTCGTGAAAACGCCCGTCGCACGCAGCGAGCCATCGGATTGGTCGTCGCCGACGCCATGCATCCTCCGTTCCATGCCATGGACGTCGTGCTGGTGGACGCGCCATGCACCGGAACCGGTACGCTGGCTCGCCACCCCGACGGACGGTGGCGGCTCGCGCCGGCTTCCCTGTCGGCCATGGTCGAGGTACAGCGCAGAATGCTCGACGCGACCGCGGCCAGCGTTCGGCGGGGGGGGCTTCTGGTATATTCCACGTGTAGTCTCGAAAGGGAGGAGAACGAGGCTCAGGTCGACGCCTTTCTCGAGCGGACGCCGGGTTTCCGGCTGGAGGCCACGGACGCGGTGCCGGACGAGTACCTCGACGACGCTGGACATCTGTTCGTCCAGTCCTGGAAGACCGGTTTCGACGGAGCGTTCGCGGCGCGCATGAGGAGGGTGGCATGAAGTTGGGGGGATCGCTGCGGCGGACCCGCGGAAAGGCGAAGGAGAGCGGAACCAGGAAATCGCGTGGCGGGGGGAAGCGCCTGCGGGGCAGGGCGTCCGGCGGGAAGACCCGGCTCGCGCTCCAGTTCCTCGCCCTCGTCTTGTTCGGGTGGGTGGCGGGGTACCTGATCTCCACCCAGCTTCTCTATCCCGCTCCCGCGCCTGCCACGGACCTCGTGACGGTCCCGGACGTTCATGGCATGGGGGTGGATTCCGCACGCGAACGGTTGGCGAGTACCCACCTGCAACTCGGAGACGTGGACTCGCTCCGGTATCCGACCGTGGCCCGCGACGTGATCCTGGGGCAGTCGCCGCTGGCCGGCCAACTGGCCCGTCCTGGCGCGGCCGTTGCGGTGACGCGGAGCCTGGGCCCCCAGCGTCGCTCCGTACCGGACGTGTCCCACGTGGACGCCGAGCGAGCCCACATCCTCCTCGAGACGTCGGGTTTCCTGGTGGCCCTCGATTCGGTCGAAGCCGACGTTCCGCGTGGTCGGGTCGTCGAGACGATTCCGGGCCCCGGCCAGATCGTGGCGCTCCCGGCCGAGATTCGTGTGGAGGTCAGCAAAGGCCCGCCCCTCGTGCCGATGCCGCTCCTCCTCGGCCTCCAGAAGGACGAGGCGCTTTCGGTTCTCGACTCGCTGGGCCTGGTAGCCGACGAAGTGGAGGAGGTCTTCCGTTTCGGGCGGGACCAGGGCATCGTGGTTGAACAGCAGCCCCCCGCGGACTCCCTGATGGCGCGAGGCAGCGCGGTCCACCTCTCGGTGGGTAAAGGCGGTTCGTAGGAGCCTTGTCCGAGCGTTCGTCGCGGGCTCGCCCGGCCAGGCCCGCCCAGTCCAACCCCTCACGGAGGGACCCAATGACCCGCCGCACTCCCGTCACCGCCCCCGCTCTCGCCACGCTCGTTTTGTTGACCCTCGCGGTTTTCGCGACGCCGGGTGCGGCACAGCTTCGACCTGGCGTGCACGTCGCTCACGCCAATGACTTCGCCGGAGGGACCAACGGCGTGGGGGCGAGCCTGGAACTGAGCTTTCCCCTCCTGCCGGTCGACGTCTTCGTGGCCGGCGACTACTTCTTCCCGGATTGCGGTGACGTCGATTGTGGTCTGTATGGCGGATCCGCGGACGTCCACTTCTCGCTGCCGATTCCGGTCCTCACGCCCTACGGCACGGCCGGCCTGGTGTATCGCAAGTGGAAGGTGACGGACTTCGACGTGGTCAGCACCGGGTCCGACACCGGCTTCGGGCTGGGCGCCGGTGTGAACCTCAGCACGATCGTGCTGGGTGCGTACGCCGAGGCCCGCTACGAATTCGTGGATCCCGATGATCAGCTGGTCTTCCGGGTGGGTATCCGGTTCTAGCTCGGAACGTCTAGATTCCGCACGGGGATTGCCGCCCCGGCGGCCTTCCCGTGCGGAGTGTCCCGGTGGAACAAACCCCCGGGGGCACCGTAGCAATCCATGCGTTCCCATCCGGTCGGCCAGGCGACCCCGCACATGAAGCGTAAGTCATTCAAATCACCGTATTTCTGGGCCATCGTCCTGGTGGCTGCGGTGGTCGTGACAGCGTGGCTCGGCCGAGAGAGCTACCAGCCGGTCCTGACCGGCGCGGCAGCGCCGGACTTCGTGGCCAGGAACATGGCGGGAGAGACCGTACATCTGTCGGACTACCGTGGACGGGTCGTGCTCGTGAACATATGGGCCACGTGGTGCGGACCGTGTCGGAGTGAGATGCCGTCCATGCAGAACCTCTACCAGGATCTCAAGGGCACGGACTTCGAGATCCTGGCGGTGAGCATCGACGCCGCCCCGGGTCAGGTGGACGCGGGTGGACGTCCGGGCGGCGATCTGCAAGCGTTCGTGAACGAACTGGGCCTGACGTTCCCGATCCTCCACGACCCATCCGGGAAGATCGAGGCGACGTACCAGACCACGGGGGTGCCCGAGACGTTTCTCGTCGGCCGCGACGGTCTCATCTACAAGAAGGTCGCGGGCGGGACGGACTGGGCGGCACCCGTCAACCAGGAGTTGGTGCGGCGTCTCCTCGGAGAATAGCCCGTGTCTCTCTCCCTTCGCACCCTGACCCACAACTGGCGGCTCAAGCTCGCCGCCCTGGGCCTGGCCATCTTCCTGTGGGCGCTCGTGCAAAGCGAACCGCGCAACGCCGACACGTTCTCGGCGGTGCCCGTCGTGGTGGCGGTGACCGACACAGGGTGGACGGCGTCCGGTTTTCCGAGTCCGGCGGCCGTCGAGCTTCGCGTCAGTGGACCCGCGAGGGATATCTACCGGCTCGCGCGCGAAGGTACGTCCGTTCGTGTCCCCATCGAGTCTGTGGGTGAGGCCGACACGGTGGTCACACTGCGGCGCGACTGGGTCGCGCTGGGGGCGGGAGGAACCCTCACCGTCGAGTCGATGACCCCGTCGACCGTGCGCGTGCACTTCGAACGGGCCGTGACCCGGGCGTTGCCGGTCGCCATCGATACCGAAGGGGTGCTTCCCACCGGATTGGCTCTCGCCAGCCCGATCGGGCTGACCCCACCGGTAATCCGGGTACGCGGACCGGCGAGCCAGGTGAATCAACTCGATTCCGTTCGTCTCCAGGCCTTCGCGTTGAACAAGGTGGACGCATCCGGCGTCTTCGAGTTGAGCGTCGACACGACCGGCGCCGAGGGGCTTCGCTTCATGCCGTCCACCGCGACCGTCGGCATCCGGGTCGAGGAGCGCATCGAGCGGGTCGTGACCGTGCCCGTCATCGCGGAAGCGAGCGAGGACGGCGTCTCCGTGGTCGTCGTGCCCCGCGCGGTGGATGTCACACTCCAGGGCGCTCGCACACTGGTGACTGCCGTCGACCCGGTGGACCTGCGGGCCTGGGTGGCGCCCGAGTTGCTGCGCGGGATGCAACCGGGCGAGGAGCGACGCGTGCCGGTACGCATCGACGGCGTGCCGAGCCTGGTTCGGATGGAGATGCAGGACGGAATGGTCACGGTGCGACGCGCTCCCCGGGCCGGGAACCCCGCCCTTGGAGTGTTCCAATGAGCAGCCCGCCCGTCCGACCCTACGTGCTCGGAGTCGAAACCTCGTGCGACGAGACTTCCGCCGCCGTTCTCGACGGCCATAACCGGATCCTGAGCCACGTCATCCTCTCGCAGGACGTGCACCAGGTATTTGGCGGGGTCGTCCCGGAGTTGGCGGCGCGCGCGCACCTGCAGAAGATCGACGCGGTCGTCCAGGAGTCCCTTCACGATGCCGGCATCGCCCTGGATCAGGTGGACGTCTTCGGTGTCACGGTCGGTCCCGGCCTGATCGGCGCGCTGCTCGTGGGCGTGTGTTGGACCAAGGCCGTGGCGTATGCGCTGGGGAAGCCGCTCATCCCGGTCCACCACATGGAGGCCCACCTGTTCGGCCCGGTGCTAGAGGACCCGGAGGCCGAGCCTCCTTTCGTGGCCTTGCTCGTGTCGGGTGGACATACGCTGTTGCTGCATGCGGAGCGCTGGGGCCGGTACACGCTTCTCGGCGAGACGCGCGACGACGCGGCCGGCGAAGCCTTCGACAAGGTCGCCAAGTTGCTCGGCCTGCCCTACCCGGGAGGGCCCGAGGTGGAGCGGCTCGCGGCCCGGGGGGATCGCAGCCGGCACCGCCTCCCACGCCCCATGCTGAAGTCGAACCAGCGTCCGGGGGACGCCGACTTCTACGACTTCTCCTTTTCGGGCCTGAAGACCGCGGTGGTCGAACGGGTCGGTCGTCTCCGCGAGGAAGGCACGCTGGACGCGGAACGGGCCCATGTG
>JBBSOM010000041.1:0-10454 GCA_038259715.1 Longimicrobiales bacterium | reverse complement strand
TACGCGGTTCTCGATTTTGGCGGCTTCCTGGGCATGGGCAACAAGCTGTTTGCGGTGCCCTTTCAGAGCCTGACCCTCGACAGCGTCGAGAAGCGGTTCCTGCTCGACATCGACAAAGAGAGGCTCGAGAACGCTCCGGGTTTCGACCAGGACAACTGGCCCTCTCTCGCGGACTGGAAGTTCGTCGATCAGGTCCACACCTATTATCGCAAAGAGCCGTATCCCAGGGTCTGACCGACGGCTCGACCCAGTTGCGACCTTCCCGCCCGCGCGTTCTCAGCGGGCGGGAAGTCGCTATGCTCTTTCCGGTGGCGGATGAGGTAGGCATACTGGCCGCCCAGAACTTGAGGCGCGCGCGTTTTGGACGGGCGTGGGCATGCTTTCCGATGGCCGCATGGGAACGTCCATGATGGAGTCGTCCGCGCCGGCGCAACCCGGCGTCCCCAACCTCCGCCAACTCGCCGAAACAGCGGCGCAGTTGGGAATCGCACATCGGGAGTCGACGGGGACGCCGCGTCGGCGCCGGCGTCGGCGCCGGTCCCTGGCTCCCCTGGTATCGGAGGCCGGTCCCGCTCTCAGCAAAGCATATGATACATTCGCGCGGGCTGCCGCCGAGGGTGCGGAGCTGGGAGCGGGAGCACATTGGATCGTCGACAATTTCTATGTGCTTCGGGACCAGCGCAGCGAAACCCTGCGACATCTCAGGAGCCCGTTTTTTCACGAGCTCCCTCACCTCGTCAGCGGGCCCTACCGAGGGTTCCCACGGATCTACCACGTCGCGCTTTCGGTTGTTCGAGCGGTCGACCATGCGGTCGATGCCGAAAACCTGGAGCAGTTCCTGCGTGCCTATCAGAGGGAATGCCCCCTCACCCTGGCTGAACTCTGGGCGATGCCCGATGTGCTCAGGGTGGTGCTGCTGGCCGATCTGCAGGACCTCTCCAGCCACGTCCTGTCCGCGTACCGGGTCGAGACCGAGGCAAAGAAGTGGGCGGACCGTATCCGGCGAGCCGGTGATCGCGACCCGATGGAAGGTGCATGGGAAGCGCGCAGCCTCGCCCATGATGCGGAGACTCTTTCCGACGCCCTGATCCAGTCGCTCCTCGAGCACCTCCAGGGCGATGCCGCAGCCGGTGTCGTGTGCGAATGGCTGGAGCGCCAACTCACTTCCCGCGAGACCTCGGTTTCGGATCTGGCCCGCAGCGCGACACAACGGCACGTGAGCATTTCCCATGCGGTATCGGCACTGCGTTGGACGGCCAGCGCGCGCTGGGAGCGGATCGTCGAGGCCGTCTCCCTCACCGAGGAGGTGTTACGCCGCGATCCCGCCGGCATCTATCCGCGGATGGACATCGAGACGCGGGACCGCTATCGCCATGCGGTGGAGGACCTCGCGCGCCGGGCCCCGATCAGTGAGATCGAGGTGGCCGAAGCCGCAATCGATCGTTGCGAACAGGGCGTGGACAGCGACGTCGCGCGACATGTCGGCTACCACCTCGTGGGTCCTGACAGGGAAGCCCTGGCTGCGAGTATCGGATCCCGTCCGACCCTGGCGCAACGCATGGGCCGTTTGGCGAAACGCCACCCGCTGGCACTCTACCTCTCCTCGGTCGCTTTGATCACGCTCGGCTCGGAATGGGCCATCTTGGGGATCGCAGAGCTACGCGGCGTAGGCGTGATACTGCTCGGGTTGGTGCTCGCGACGGCGTTTTTGCCATGCGTCGACCTGGCCATCGCGCTCAGTCATCGAATTGTGGCATGGTCCATTCGGCCACGGCGTCTACCGAAGCTCGATGCTGAGTTGGGACTATCGACCGACCACCGCACCCTGGTGGTTGTGCCGGCATTGTTGACCAGCCCCAACACTGCCCGAGCGCTCGTCGAGGCCATCGAAGTGCACGCGTACGCGAACCCGTCGCCACTGCTACGATTCGCGTTGCTGTCGGACTTCGGCGACGGTAATCAGGCGAAGTGCGCGGAGGACGACCGTATACTCTCCGTGGCGCGCAATGCGATTCGGGCGCTGAATGATCGCCATCGCGATGCCTGGGGAGATCGGTTCTTCCTGCTCCACCGGGAGCGAAAGTGGAATGCGGCCGAAGGTGTGTGGATGGGTTGGGAGCGTAAACGTGGAAAGATCGAGGAGTTGAACGCACTCCTTCTCGACAGCGACCGGTCGACCACCTTCTCGGACATTGAAGGCGACTTCTCCGAGGTGTGCGGCGGGGGTCGCATCCGATACGTCATCACCCTGGATGCCGACACCCGGATGCCTCCGAACGCGGCACTGGACCTCGTTCGCACCGCGGCGCATCCGCTCAACCGTCCCAGGCACGATCCACGCACCGGCCGCGTGATCGACGGCTACGGGATCCTCCAGCCGCGAATCTCGATCGCGCCTCGCAGCGCTTCCCGTTCACGATTCGCGCGGATCTTCTCCGGGATCGTCGGCCTGGATCCGTATACGACGGCCGTTTCGGACCTGTACCAAGATCTTTTTGGGGAAGGCATCTATACCGGTAAGGGGCTGTACGATGTCAAGGCATTCACCCGCGCGCTCCACGGGGTGATCCCCGAGAATACGGTACTGTCGCACGATCTGCTCGAAAGCACGTTCGCGCGCGCCGGGCTCGTCACCGACATCGAACTCTACGACGACTATCCCGGCGGGTTCCTTCCCTTCATCAAGCGACTCCACCGCTGGGTTCGAGGCGACTGGCAGATCCTTCCCTGGCTGTTCAGTCATCCCCGAGGCGCCGACGGGCACCGCCGGCCCAACCCGCTCCCCCTTCTCGGGCGCTGGGAAATTCTGGACAACATCCGGCGTTCCGTCACCGGGCCGGCCATGTTGCTGTTTCTCCTCGCGGGCTGGGTGGCGCTTCCGCGTTCGCCGCTCTTCTGGACGGGGGTGGCACTGGCCATCCTGGCGTTTCCCATCTATGTGAACCTCACGGCGGCCGTCTTCGCTCGCCCCACGTCCGCCACCTGGGTCAGCTATCTGAAGGGCGTCGTCCGCGATTTCCGACGAAACCTGCTACAGACCGGCGTCACGATCACATTCCTGGCCGCCTCGGCTCTCTATACCGTCGACGCGATTGCCCGAGCTCTCTGGCGCATGCTGGTCACCAGGCGTCGAATGCTCGAGTGGGAGACGGCACACGATGTGGAGCGCCGAAGCTCGGCCTCCCTGGCTGCCCACTGGCGCGCCATGTGGCCTTCCGCGGCTTGGGCCTTCATTGCATTCGTCCTGGTGACCACGCTGGAGCCCCGCGCGTGGATCGCCGCATCCCCATTCGTCTCGGCATGGGTCGTCGCACCGTGGGCGGCGTGGTGGCTCAGTCGGCCGGCAAGAAACCTCGAAGAGGAACTCTCACTCGACGATCAGGCGTTCTTGCGACGCGTGGGTCGGGCGACGTGGTCGTATTTCGCACGTCATGTCGGTCCCCAGACTCGCTGGCTCGCGCCGGACAACGTACAGGAAGATCCCTTTCGCGGTGTCGCACCGCGCACCTCTCCGACAAACATCGGCCTGGGTCTGGTCGCCACCCGTTGCGCGGAGGACTTCGGTTGGATCGGTAGCGATCAGGGCCTGGCCCGCCTCGAGAGGGCCGTTGAAGCCATCGACGGTCTGGAATCATTCCATGGCCATCTCTTCAACTGGTACAATACGCGCACCGGAGACACACTCTGGCCTCGGTACGTCTCGACTGTCGACTCGGGAAATTTCGTAGCCTCCCTCATCGTCCTCGAGCAGGCGCTGCGGAACGAGGGCTCCCTACCGTGGCCGAGTCCTGCGTGGGCCGAAGGTCTGCGGAACTCCATCGGATTCCTCCGAAACCAATTGGGCACCGAGCCGTCCGGGCCTGGATCGCACCTCGATGAGGACCGTCGCCGAGAACTCGCTGCACTCACATCCCAGCTGGAAATCGTCACGCAACCGGCCGACTCAACCGATGTGAACCGCTGGTTGAGGGTGCTCGATGAAGTGGGGAACATCCTGGATCCGCAAGAACCGACGGGCCGGAACCCGGAAGCTGACTACGATCTGGGATCGCCCTTCGCTGTGCTCGACGACCTCCGGGCCGTCGTGGCCAGCCAGCGCGCGGAACTCGCGGAACTCCTGCCCTGGTGGCATGCCGGCGAGGCCGTTCCGGATTCTGTATCCGAAGCGAGCAGCCTCGACGGCCTCGTTGCAGGGCTGACGCGTGTTCAGTCCGGCGACCGCCACGCGGCCCGTGCGCTGGACGCCTTGCGTGATCGCCAAAGCCGGAGGACGCAACTGGCTGAATGGTGTGCGCGGAAGGTGCGGGAGACCGACTTTGCGATTCTCTATGACCGCGAACGCGAACTGTTTTCAATCGGGGTCGATGTCGACCGGCTCCAACTGGACCCCAACCACTACGACCTGTTGGCGAGCGAAGCGCGCCTCGCGTCCTTTATTGCGATCGCGCTGGGACAGGTACCCGTGACGCATTGGTTCCGCTTGGGGCGACGGGCGACGGAGACTGCTGACGGGGCCGCGTTGCTCACGTGGGGTGGAACGGCCTTCGAGGCGTTGATGCCTCTTCTTTTCATGCCCAGTTGGCCTGATACGTTGCTCGACGAGTCATATGATACAACAGTCCGTGCTCAGATCCGCTACGGGGCACAGCGAGGCCGACCCTGGGGGGTCTCCGAATCGGCGTACAACACGCTCAACCTGGATCTCGACTACCAGTACAGAGCATTCGGCGTGCCGGGGTTGGGGCTGAAACCCGGCCTGGCCAAGGACTACGTCGTCGCGCCCTACGCCACGATGCTCGCATTGATGGTTCTACCGTCGAGTGCAACGGGAAATCTGAAACGCATCGCCTCGGTGGGCGGCTACGGAGCGCACGGCTACTATGACGCCATCGACTATACGGCATCGCGTCTGACGCCTGGAAGCGATCGGGCCGTGGTCAAGAGTTGGATGGCCCACCATCAGGCCATGTCGATGTTGGCGCTTTCGAATGTGCTCGACGGTGGACGCACGCAGCGACGCTTCCGAGCGTCGCCGCTTGTGGAATCCGCCGAGCTCCTCGTTCAAGAGCGTGTACCCAATCGGATCGAAACGATCGACCCGCATCCGATGGAACCCGCGATCGAACAAGTCGTGACCGCGCCCGAACCCGTACCGGTCGTGCATGCGTCGGTGGACTCCATGAGCGCCCCTTCGCCTCGAGGGGGGCTATTGTCCAACGGCAACTATCATACGCTGCTCACCCAGGCCGGCACTGGCGGCTCGTGGTACAAGGGTTGGCAACTGACGCGCTGGACCCCGGACCGCGTCTGCGACCCCGGCGGGGTATTCTTCTATCTGCGTGATCTGGATTCGGGTGTCTCCTGGTCGGCGACCCCCGCGCCCATCGGGCTGCCGGCGGATCGCTCCGACACGTGGTTCCACCTGGGGAAGATCGAGTCGGCGCTCGTGCACGACTGGATCGAAAGCTTCGTCGAGGTCTGTGTATCGCCGGAAGAAGACATCGAGGTGCGACGCCTCACGATTACCAACTACGGACAGGCAACGCGGCACATCGACGTCACCAGCTACGCCGAAATCGTGCTCAACGCGGAGGCGGCGGATCGCGCTCACCCGGCATTCTCAAAGCTCTTTCTGGAGACCGAAGCAGTAACCGAGCACCAGGCCCTTCTCGCTACGCGTCGCCCGCGCGAGCACGATGAAGAGCGGATCTGGTTGTTCCAGACCCTGATTTCCGATCACGCTCACGACGAGACACCCTCATTCGAGGAATACGAGACTGACCGCGAGCGCTTTGTCGGGCGTGGTCGCACGAGGGTGGATCCGGTGGCTCTCGACCGGGGGGCCGTTCTGTCGCGAGGCGTAGGGCCGGTTCTCGATCCCGTCTTCTCGATGCGACAGCAGCTGACGTTGCAGCCGGGGGAGAAGAAGGTCGTCAGTTTTGTCATGGGTGTGGCCGGAACCCGGGCGGAAGTCGTGGCGCTTGCGGATCGCTATGATCATTCCATAGCGGTCCAACGCGTCATAGACCTCGCGACCGCCTCCGGCCCGGTAGAGGCCAGGCACTTCGGGCTGCCGGGGGCGCGAGCGCTCGACCTGCAGGCGATCGGCGTCGCGCTCCTCTATTCGGACCCGCGGCTGCGGGCTCCATCCGAGTACATCGAGCGGAACCACAAACAGCAATCGGGTCTGTGGGGATACGGAATTTCGGGTGACGTGCCGCTGATCGTGGTTCGGGTGGTGTCGACCCGTCAGATGGAGGCCGTCAAGCAGACCATTCGTGCGTTTGCATACTGGCGTTTCAAGGGAATCGACATCGACCTCGTGTTCCTCAACCAGCATCCCCCCTCGTACCAGGAAGGACTGCACGACCTCATCACGCAGGCCATGCACTCGTCGACTTCCCGGCAAGGGAACGAATTTCGAGGCCAGATCCGGGTATTGCGCGCTGACCAACTACCCGCAGACGACCTCGATCTGTTGCTCGCAGTCGCGCGCGGGGTGTTCGATGTCGACGACTTGCGATCACCCGTCACTGAAAGTGAGGACCTTCCGGAACCCCGTGAACGGCGACGCCTTCACGCGATCGTTCCCGCCGAGTCGCCCTCGACGACCGTGGTGAGCCCGGCGACGGATTCGGATCCCATGAGCCTCGTCGCCGACAACGGATTCGGCGGCTTCGACGGAGATGGCTCGTACGTGATCCGGAACGTGTCGGAGGGAGTGGTGCAGTCGACTCCGTGTCCGTGGGTCAATGTCGTGGCCAACCCCGAGGGGGGCTTCATCGCGAGCGAGAGCGGCGGTGGCTTCACCTGGAGCATCAATAGCCATGAGAACCGCCTCTCACCCTGGGCGAACGATCCCGTGGTGGATCGTCCGTCGGAGGTGGTCTACATAAAAGATGACACCACTGGAAGATACGGCAGCGTAACCCCCGCGCCCGCTCCCCTCGATGGGGAATACGTCACGCGGCACGGATTCGGGTACACTACGTTCACCCATGTCGGCGAGGGGCTCGAAACACAACTCACGCTTTTCGCCGCCGAGTCCGACGCGCTGAAGGTGTTCGTGCTCACCGTCCGCAACGTCTCGGGACGACGGCGGGACCTGTCGGCCTTCCACTACCACGAGTGGGTCCTGGGAGTCGACCGTGAGGAATCCGCCCGCCATGTCGTGACCGAGCGACATGGAGCCCATGCCGCGCTCCTGGCTCGAAACCGATACAATCAGGAATTCGCCTCCCGCGTGGCCTTCCTGAAAGTCGTGGCTCCTCCCGACATGAGCCTGGAATGGACGGCCGACCGTGAGTCGTTCATCGGGCGGGGTTGCGACGTACAGGACCCCGTTGCCCTGCGGCATCCAGAACCGCTCAATGGCGCGACAGGCGCGCGGCTCGACCCCTGTGCCGCCTGGCGCGTATCGTTCGCCCTCGACCCCGATCAGGACGTCCGGGTCGCTTTCGTCCTGGGTCAGGCATCCGATGACGAAGCGGCCGAGGCGCTGCTCGAGCGATTCAGAAGCGTAGCGGACGTCGAGTCGGAACTCGCACGGGTCCGGGAAGGTTGGGCGGATCGATGCGGCCGCATTCGAGTCAGCTCGCCTTCGCCTGCGATCGATCATGCGTTGAACGGCTGGCTCTTGTACCAGACACTTGCCTGCCGTTTGTGGGGACGCTCCGCGTTGTACCAGTCGGGGGGCGCCTTCGGTTTCCGCGATCAACTGCAGGACGTCATGGCCCTGACGTACGTCGACCCGACGCTCACGCGCGATCAGATTCTGCTCCACGCGGCGCATCAGTTCCCGGAGGGTGACGTGCTCCATTGGTGGCACCCGCCCACGGGACGCGGAGTTCGAACGCGCATCTCCGACGATCTGCTATGGCTACCCTTCACGGCTCTGCACTATGTGGAGACCACGGGGGATCATGCGATCCTCGACGAGCAGGTCTCGTTCATCACGGCCCGTGGTTTGGAAGAGGACGAGCACGACGCGTATCTGCACCCCGAACAGTCAAAAGAAGTGGCGGACCTCTACGACCACTGTTGCCGCGCCCTGGACCGATCGCTCGCCGTGGGCGCGCACGGACTCCCTTTGATGGGATCAGGGGATTGGAACGACGGCATGAATCGGGTGGGGCTCGACGGCGGCGAGAGTGTATGGCTGGGCTTCTTCCTGCACGACATCCTCGAGCGGTTCGCGCCGATGTGCGAAGCTCGTGCAGACATGGAGCGGGCGACCGCGTATCGCAGCCATGCCGAAGGTCTGGGCGCCTCGCTCAACCAATCCGGGTGGGATGGCGCCTGGTATCGCCGGGCATTCTACGGGGACGGATCGCCGCTCGGGTCCCAGACCAACGAGGAATGCCGCATAGACGCGATCGCGCAGGCATGGTCGATTCTTTCAGGCGTGGCTCCGCCCGATCGCGCGCGCGCCGCATTGGATGCCGTCGAACGGTATCTCGTCGACGAGAAGGAAGGCCAGCTCATCCGACTCCTGACGCCTCCGTTCGACCATGCGGAAAAGGACCCAGGCTACATCGGAGGTTATGTCCCGGGGGTGCGGGAAAACGGCGGACAATATACCCACGGCATTCTTTGGGTCATCCAGGCATTCGCCGAAGTCGGTGACCTGGACCGCGCGCTGGAACTCTTCGAGATGATCTCACCCCTGAATCACTCCGCCACGCGTGAAAAAGCGGAACGATACCGCGTCGAACCGTATGTGACCGTGGCCGATATCTATTCCGTATCGCCTCACGTCGGCCGGGGAGGCTGGACCTGGTATACGGGCTCCGCCGGATGGATGTTGCGAGTCGCTCTCGAATCGATTCTGGGCTTCACACTGGCCGATCGCGACATCCGCCTCCGGCCTCGCCTGCCGGATGGCTGGGATCGCTACGAAATTACGTACCGGCCCTCGAGAACCACGGCATATCACGTCGAGGTTGTACGTACGTCCGGCCAACCCGAGGATATCGGCATCACGGCGACCCTCGACGGTGCAGACCTCCGGGTCGTCGACGGAACTCTTCGGGTGCCCGTCCTCGACGACGGTCGGGAGCATCGAATCGTCGTGCACCTATAGAATGAACTCGCTGAGGCGGTCCCTGCCCATCAGCCGGACCGCGCCGGGCACGGTTGGGGCCACGTCGTGATCTGGCCGCCCATCGCGGACAGTTCCTCCGTGATGGCGGTGCTCAGTTCAATAAAAATCCGAAGCGCGACTCCCTGGTCACAACGATGGAGCGTGAACTGAGGCTCGGCCACGCCCCAGCGTGAGAGCACGCTCAGGAGGGCGGATGTCGTCTCCGAGGGGACGACGACATAGGACAGGGGTTGAGGCTCGTATGGGCCGATGGCCGAGTCGAACATGATATACTCCTTCGAAAGCAATTGTCGAGCGCAAGTAGTCGTCGACCGGGGGGTGAAGCTCGGGACCCAGCGGGTTGTCCGGACTGCCCGACCGGGATCGATGGAAGAGCAATGGTCGTGCCCGCGCGACGCTCGTAGCCGGAAGGGAGGGGTCCGGACGATGCGAGCGCGGCGAATTCAGGGGCTTCCCGGGAGGGCCGCTGGGCATTCCAGCGGACGATACGGTACCGCTCGACCGTCCCATCGAGCCCTCGAATCGGCATCCCGTATTTCAGAATGAAACGCTTCGCGGGGATCGCGGGCGGCGCATGGCACGAGGTCCGGTGGTCCATCCGTTCCATCCCTTGCCCTCGGTTCCTTCCGACCCCACACTTGGTCCGCGATGCCGGTGGCGGATCAAGTCGTCGGCCTCCCGGCACGGTGCACGTCCGCTTGATTCGCTGAGGTGACAGCATCACATGGATAACAGATCCGAGGATCAGGACCTTCGGCTGGGATTCGCGCGTGAGCTCATGGATGCGGAGGCGCTTTCATTGGGTGGCGACGCATCACGAATCGAGGCTGGCCAGTCCGTTCTCTCGCGCCTCTACGAGATACTTCGCCCGGTGGTGGGCGCCGGCGGGTACGAGACGATTCTCCTCCGAGCCCTGGTGATCGCTGCTCGGAACGAGTCCCGCCTCGGCGGGATCGATCTGCCGAAGGCAGGAGCACCCTCGGTGCAGGAACTGACTGCGGCTCTTGGACGTGACAGCGGGCGCTCGGCCGTGGAGGCCGTTGAATCGATCATCGCCGAGTTCATGAGCTTTCTGGCTCGCCTGGTGGGATGGCCGCTCACGATGGTGTTCCTGCGAGAGGCTTGGCCGGCCGTAGTCGCGACGCACGACGCTGAAGAGCTCGAACAGTCCACGCACTCGGGTTCCTTATGGGGTGAAGGCTGATCCATGCCTAAGTGGCTCTGGCCAGAAATACGATGATGTATTCTCGCACGTCACGCGGCGAGGGAGCGAGCAAGGTCGTGGCGTTCGAGGCGCTCCATGAGGTCGCGGAGGTCCGAGCGCGTGAACTTCCATTGGAAAGGCCGAGCG